>CAZOKL010000054.1:0-14897 GCA_964580305.1 uncultured Bacteroides sp. | reverse complement strand
CGACTCAATGTCTCAGGTGTCATCTGCAGGAAAGAAGCGATATAGACAAGTGGGGCACGCTTAATGATTTCTGGATAGTCTGTCAACAAACGTTTGTAGCGTACGTGCGAGGGTTCGAAACGGAGCATGTCAGCCTTGCGCTGTGACTCTACAAGGGACGCCTCCAAGATACTGCGATAAAGCAACTCAATGTCATACGACTCGGCCGTAATACGTTGCAGCTCGTCGTAAGCAATGCCCCACACAGCTGAATTTTCCAACGCTTCTACCACAAGTGTGGAAGGTACGCGACGCAGAAAGCTCTCGAGACATATGACCATCTCGTTGTCACAAGCGAGATTTTCGGTGAGCTCTTTGTTATACTTGAAATAGTATTGCCGGAGAAGTCCTTTTTCCACATACAACAGATAGTCCTGCACCTGCCCTTCCTCGAGCAATTTCGTCCCCTTGCGGGTTTTGAAGGGGACAATGACTTCTGCCAAACGCTCGAGACAAGGTACTGGGAGCGTGTGATACTTCCTCGCCAGCAGTCGTGCAATTTCTCTTTTTTTCTCCATAATGTTTCGTGAGAGTCATTAATCCAGCTTCAACACGGCGAGGAAAGCTTTCTGAGGCACTTCGACATTGCCTATCTGCTTCATACGCTTCTTGCCACGTTTCTGTTTCTCAAGCAATTTACGTTTACGGCTAACATCACCACCATAGCATTTAGCCGTCACGTCCTTGCGCACAGCCTTGATGGTTTCACGGGCAATGATTTTCGCACCTATGGCTGCCTGAATGGCAATCTCGAACTGCTGACGGGGAATGAGTTCCTTGAGCTTCTCACACATACTTCTACCGAGTTCGTAAGCATTGTCCACGTGTGTAAGCGTCGAAAGAGCATCCACAGGTTCGCCGTTGAGCAGAATATCAAGTTTGACGAGCTTCGAAGGACGAAACTCTGACTGGTGATAATCAAAAGAAGCATATCCTTTGGAGATGCTCTTGAGTTTATCGTAAAAATCGATGACTATCTCACCCAGCGGCATCTTGTAATGCAGTTCCATACGATTACCAGAAATGTATTCCTGCTTAAGGAGTTCGCCACGCTTGCCAAGACAGAGGGTCATGATAGGGCCAATGTAGTCAGTCGTTGTGATAACGGAGGCGTCAATATAAGGTTCTTCGATGTGGTCGATAAGCGTGGGATCGGGCATACCACCAGGATTGTGCACCTCGATCATATGTCCCTGCTTGTCATAGACGTGGTAAGACACGTTAGGAACAGTGGTGATGACGTTCATGTTGAATTCCCGGTCGAGACGTTCCTGGACGATTTCCATGTGAAGCAGCCCAAGAAATCCGCAACGGAAACCAAATCCGAGAGCTAATGATGATTCAGGTTGGAAAGTGAGCGAGGCATCGTTGAGCTGGAGCTTTTCTAACGAGGAACGCAAGTCTTCGAAGTCCTCACTTTCAATAGGATACACACCAGCAAAGACCATTGGTTTCACTTCCTCAAATCCAGCAATGGCTGCCGTACAGGAACGTGCGATGTGGGTGATGGTGTCACCCACCTTCACCTCACGCGAAGTCTTGATGCCCGAGATGATATAACCGACGTCACCCGTGCGTAATTCTTTGCGGGGAATCATATCCATCTTCAGCACACCAATTTCATCTGCATCATATTCCTTGCCGGTATTGAAGAACTTCACCTTATCGCCCTGACGTATGATACCATTTTCGATTTTGAAATAGGCGATGATACCTCGGAAAGAATTAAACACGGAATCAAAGATGAGTGCTTGAAGGGGTGCGTCCTCGTCGCCTTCGGGATGAGGGATGCGTTCAACGACAGCTTGCAGAATGTCCTCCACTCCCATACCGGTCTTACCCGAAGCACGAATAATATCTTCGCGTTTACATCCAAGAAGTTCGACTATTTCGTCTTCCACTTCGTCGGGCATGGCGCTCGCCATGTCGCACTTGTTGATAATAGGAATGATTTCTAAATTATGGTCAATAGCCATATAGAGGTTAGAGATGGTCTGCGCTTGTACGCCCTGCGTAGCGTCGACAATGAGTAGCGCTCCTTCGCAGGCAGCAATCGAACGTGACACTTCATAGGAAAAGTCCACATGTCCCGGTGTATCGATGAGATTCAGGATATATTTCTCACCTTTATAATGATACTCCATTTGGATGGCATGACTCTTAATGGTGATTCCGCGCTCGCGTTCCAGATCCATATCGTCGAGCATCTGTCCTTCGGTTACTTGTATAGTGTGGGTAAACTCCAACAGACGGTCAGCCAATGTAGACTTCCCATGGTCAATGTGGGCTATAATACAAAAGTTTCTTATATTCTTCATGTTCTACACTTAGTCTTATTCAAGCGAAAGAGGTTGTTTTTGACATACAAAGATATATCTTTTACGTCTATTCATGCAAACAGCTTTTTACTTTTTAGACAAAACTATCATAAATATCAGCTCAATTTCATCGGCTACATCCAATATGCAACAGAGAAATAGAACACAAGAAAACGTAATAACTTCAAGGGTAATACTCAGAACAAAAGCTTTTGTTCTTGGATGATTCTTATCATAAATTCGCAGAATTATTGTAAGTTTGCATATAAATTAAAAATGTTTTAAGCATCATGACACAGAAAAAAACAAGCACATCCTCTGCTTCTACAATAACTAAAGGAACTTCACTTTTCCGAAATATTATTTATTTCGGAAAAGGCGAGACCTTCCAATTCATTATCGGACTAGTTTTGCTCATCTTTGCTGTCTATCTTCTATTGTCATTCACTTCATTTTTCTTCACGGGAGCGTCTGACCAAAGTATTGTGACTGACCCCGAACCTGGAGAATTGATTTCCACAGACCATAACATACAGAACTCAGGTGGAGCTCGAGGAGCAATCTTGGCTGAATTTCTCATCAACAGATGTTTCGGATTTGCATCCTATTTCATCGTACTTTTCTTAATCGTTACCGGCCTACGCCTCATGAAAGCTTACAGTTTCCGATTATGGAAGTGGTTTTTAAGCTGTACGCTATTGATGATATGGATTTCCATTTTTTTGGGGTTCTTCTTCAATAACAATATTACAAACAGTTTCATCTATCCAGGAGGTCTGCATGGATACAAAGTCAGTCAATGGTTATGCTCACAAATCGGCCAGATTGGCGTTGTACTTCTCCTTCTGGGAGTTGCATTGATTTATCTTGTATATATGAGTGATGCGACAATCCGCATCATACGCCGTTGTTTTCACCCATCATTCAAATTTCCGAAGTCCGACACACCGATAAATACTGAAAAAAAGTCAAAACAGAAGTCCACTACAGAAATGTCAGAAAAGACAACAACGGATAGTGATGAAGAAGGTTTAGAATCAGTATTAACATTTGAACTAAACACAAAGCCATTATCTGCCAGTCCGAACTCAGCAGAAAGTAGCCCGACAGAAGAACCTATCTCTACAAAGGAAAAAAAAAGCACTACTTTGAATGAAGAAATGCCGGTTCAACCTCAAAAGGAACCAGAATTCAATATAAACATACCATCTAATTCCAATAATGAGGAAGAAAACACAAGCGTAAAACAACTTCCGCCTTACAATCCACGACTTGATTTAGAGAATTATCATGCGCCGACTATCGATTTACTAAACAAATATGAAAGCAATGCTCCTTCTATTGACCGCAATGAACTGGAAGCCAATAAAGACCGCATCATCGAAGTGCTCCGAAGTTTCGGAGTGGAGATTTCATCTATCAATGCAACCGTAGGCCCGACCGTAACTCTTTATGAAATTACACCGGCACAAGGCGTGCGCATTGCCAAAATCCGGAACTTAGGTAGTGACATTGCCCTGAGCCTGGCAGCTAAAGGCATCCGTATCATCGCTCCCATCCCGGGGAAAGGCACAATTGGTATCGAAGTGCCCAATTCCAAACCACGCATCGTGCCTATGCGTGACATCATTGCCGACAGAAAGTTTCAAGAATCAACATTGGAGCTCCCCATTGCACTTGGCAAGACAATCACAAACAATGTCTATATCGCAGATTTGTGCAAAATGCCCCACATTTTAGTCGCTGGGGCGACAGGTCAAGGAAAATCTGTCGGTCTGAATGCCATCATCACCTCTCTGCTCTACAAAAAGCATCCGTCCGAATTAAAGTTTGTCATGGTCGACCCGAAAATGGTGGAATTCAGTATGTATAATCCCATCGAAAAGCATTTTCTAGCCAAGCTCCCAGACGGTGAAGAAGCTATTATCACTGATCCGACAAAAGTGGTTCAGACCCTTCAGTCGCTCTGCATTGAAATGGACAATCGCTATGAACTGCTGAAAGCTGCCAATGTCCGGCAAATCAAAGAATACAACCAAAAATTCATCAATCGGCAATTAAATCCAGAAAAGGGACACAAGTTCCTGCCTTACATTGTCGTCATCATCGACGAATTTGGGGACTTGATTATGACGGCAGGCAAAGAAATTGAAACACCGATTGCACGTATTGCCCAAAAAGCACGTGCCGTAGGCATACACATGATCATAGCCACCCAACGTCCGGCAGCCAACATCATCACAGGTGTCATCCGTGCCAATTTCCCAGCCCGCATTGCATTCAAAGTGTCAACAATGATGGAGTCACGCATCATCCTGGACACACTGGGAGCCGAACAGCTCATCGGTCGCGGCGATATGCTCATATCGCAAGGCAACGAACTCACACGCATCCAATGTGCATTTGTCGACACACCTGAAGTGGAAAACATAGCCAAATACATCAGCCATCAGCAGAGCTATCTGTCAGCATTCTATCTGCCTGAATACGTTGGAGAAGATAGCGATAGCAATGTGAACGAAGTAGATATGAACCGACTAGACCCACTGTTTGCCGACGCGGCACGCCTGATTGTAAGCTACCAACAAGGTTCAACCTCACTCATCCAACGCAAGTTTGCCATCGGGTATAACCGTGCAGGTCGCATCATGGATCAGCTGGAACACGCCGGCATTGTCGGCCCAAGCGAAGGAAGCAAAGCACGCCAAGTCACGTGCATTAGTTTGGATGATTTAGAAAACCGACTTACGAATTTAAACAACAGTATTTGATTATCACACAATAAAATAAACAAGTATATCATGAAACTAAGCCTACTGCTAATAAGCATACTCTGTTTTTCTTGCTTCACCGGACTGCAAGCACAAAAGGATACCCGTGCACGTCAATTACTTGATCGCACAGCTGTCATTTTCAGCGGAAGTGGTGTACAAATTGACTTTTCCATTCAAAGCACATCAAACACAACTCCCATAAACGGAACAATCTTTATCAAAGGAGATAAGTTTCGACTAGAAACTCCTTCATCTATCACTTGGTTTGACGGGAAAACACAATGGAGCTATTTGGTGGACAACCAAGAAGTGAACATAAGCAATCCCACTGCAGAAGAACTGCAAAGCATCAATCCTTATACATTTATCGGGCTTTACAAACAAGGCTATCAATACAGCATAGGCCCCTTGAAGCAATACAAAGGCAAAAGCATTGCAGAAATCAATCTGCAAGCAGAAAAGCCACGACAGGAAATCCAACAAGCTACACTCTATCTGAGCAGCAATGACGGACAGCCTCTTTTTATTAAAATAACAGATTGCAATGAGAATATCAGTAGTATTGAGATTATTTCATTAGAGAAAGACTTAAATTTGCCGGAAAATCAATTTGTGTTTGACAGAAAGAAATATCCTCAAGCTGAGATTATTGATTTGAGATAAAACTAACAATTTTAAAATAAAAATAAAGCAAAATGAGTACAGAAAGAGTTAGATGCTTGATCATTGGCTCTGGACCTGCAGGCTACACAGCCGCCATCTACACAGGTCGTGCCAACATCGCACCGGTGCTATATGAAGGAATTCAACCGGGAGGACAGTTAACCATTACGACAGAAGTGGAGAACTTCCCAGGCTATCCGGAGGGAGTCAGCGGAACTCAACTGATGGAAGACATCCGTAAGCAAGCAGAACGATTTGGTGCAGACATCCGTAATGGCATTGCCGTGGCAGCAGATTTAAGCAAAGCACCCTACAAAATTACAATTGACGACGGAACGATCATCGAAACCGACACTGTCATCATCAGCACTGGCGCCACAGCCAAATATCTGGGTCTGGACGACGAGAAAAAATATGCTGGTATGGGCGTCAGCGCATGCGCCACTTGTGATGGTTTCTTTTACCGCAAAAAAGTAGTAGCCGTCGTGGGAGGTGGAGACACAGCTTGCGAAGAAGCTATTTACTTGGCTGGCCTCGCCTCAAAAGTCTATTTAATTGTCCGTAAACCATACTTGCGTGCTTCGAAAATTATGCAAGAACGTGTCTTGAACAATTCTAAAATTGAAGTATTGTTCGAGCACAACACCGTGGGCCTTTTTGGAGAAAACGGCGTAGAAGGTGCTCACGTCGTATATAAGATGGGAACTCCGGAAGAAAAACGTTACGACATTGCCATCGACGGTTTCTTTCTCGCCATCGGACACAAGCCCAATTCTGACATCTTCAAGCCCTATATAGATACTGACGAAGTGGGTTATATCATCACCGAAGGAGCTACTCCACGTACGAAAGTTCCCGGAGTATTCGCTGCCGGCGACGTGGCCGACCCCATCTATCGTCAAGCCATCACGGCTGCTGCCAGCGGTTGCAAAGCCGCCATCGAGGTGGAGAAATACTTGAACGAACACGGACTTTGACAAGCCCGTCAGCATGAGAATGTGCCATAATGCAAGGAACAAACCGTTATGGCACATTCCTCCATATTTTCCTTATCACAGACTCAAGCAATGAAACTCACCACCCTGTCCACCTGTTTCTGCCTGCTACTTCTCGGCATGCTTTCTTCCTGCCGAAGCATTGCGCCCGCTTATGACTACCGGGTTCTGGCACGGGCAGGTATTGTCTTGGGGATAGACATCGAGCAGAATGACAATCACAAGCTCTATGTCGAAGCGGCCCAATGGATGGGAGTGCCTTACAAAAACGGAGGAAACAGCAAAAAAGGAATCGACTGCTCCGGATTGACACGTGCTATATATAATAAGGTGTACCGCTATAAGCTGGAACGCACAAGTGACGGACAATTAAAAAACAACTGTCGGAGAATCAGCAAGAAGCATTTGAAAGAAGGTGACTTGGTCTTTTTCCACGGAGAACGCTCCCGACGGACAGCCAATCATGTCGGCGTGTATCTGAAGAACAACAAATTTATCCATGCAAGCTCCAGCCGAGGAATCATTGTCAGCGACTTGAATGAAGACTACTGGAAACGTCATTGGCTTGCCGGAGGACGTGCAAAATAACATTTATTAGCATCAAGAAGTTCTGGGAACGAAGAAAAAAACAAAGAAGAACATTTGGGAATACCAAGCATTTGGTGTAATTTTGCGCCCGATTTAGTCCGTATGGGTTCGAAAAAGCAACTTCAGGCTGAAGCTGGAGTTCACCTGGCGGAGAAACCGTTTAAACAATCAAGAAAATGTACGTAATCGTAGAAATTAACGGACAGCAGTTCAAGGCCGAGGAAGGCAAAAAGTTATTCGTGCACCACTTGCAGAATGCCGAAAACGGCGCAACTGTTGAATTTGACAAAGTGTTGTTAGTTGACAACAATGGTAGTGTAACCGTAGGAGTTCCCACCGTCGAAGGCGCAAAAGTGGTTTGCGAAGTAGCTTCCGCTTTGGTGAAGGGCGACAAAGTCTTGGTATTCCACAAGAAAAGAAGAAAAGGCTATAGAAAGTTGAACGGTCACCGTCAACAATTCACAGAATTGAGAATCAAACAAGTTATTGCTTAATCACTTAAAAACAGAAGACAATGGCACATAAAAAAGGTGTTGGTAGTTCGAAGAACGGCCGTGAATCAGCTAGCAAAAGATTAGGCGTAAAGATATTCGGTGGACAAGCTTGCAAGGCTGGCAATATCATTGTTCGTCAAAGAGGAACAGTCCACAACCCGGGTAAGAACATCGGGATGGGTAGTGACCACACTCTTTACGCTTTGGTGGATGGTATTGTATGCTTCAAAAAAGGTCGTAACGATAAGAGTTACGTCTCAGTAATTCCCGCAACAGAAGCATAAACTTCACATCATACTGAAAAGGACTTAACGAAAGGCTCATGGATTTTCCGTGAGCCTTTGATGTTCAATCACACGGGAAATCCTATCTTTGCACCAACGTTTCAACGAATCATTCAAGACATACAGATATGCTTACCATCAAACAAATCACTGAAGACACAGACAAGGCCGTCCGCGGACTGGAAAAGAAACATTTCAAGAATGCCAAGGAGACCATCGCAGAAGTTATCAGACTCAACGATAAACGCAAGGCCGCACAGGCACTGCTCGACAGCAATCTGGCTGAAATCAACGCCACCTCAAAGAACATCGGCCGACTCATGAAAGAAGGCAAGAAAGACGATGCCGAAGCAGCAAAGGCCAGAGTCGCACAAATCAAAGAAGCCAACAAGACACTTGAAAGCGACAAGGACAGCGCATTCAAACAGATGCAAGACTTGCTCTACACCATCCCCAACCTCCCCTATGACGAAGTGCCCGAGGGGACGACGGCGGCCGACAACGTGGTGGTCAAGACCGGTGGACTGGAAACCGAGCTTCCCAAGAACGCACTTCCGCATTGGGAACTGGCAAAAAAATATGACCTCATCGACTTTGATCTTGGTGTGAAAATCACCGGAGCCGGATTCCCCGTATATAAAGGTAAAGGAGCGCGACTCCAACGTGCCCTAATCAACTTTTTCCTTGACGAGGCACACGCAGCCGGATATACCGAGATTGTACCGCCGACGGTGGTCAACTCGGCGTCGGGATATGGCACAGGACAACTGCCCGACAAGGAAGGTCAGATGTATCACTGTGAGGAGGACGACCTCTACCTCATCCCGACTGCGGAAGTTCCCGTCACGAACATCTATCGCGACGTTATTCTCGACGAAAAGGAACTCCCCATAAAGAACTGCGCCTATACGCAGTGCTTCCGGCGCGAAGCCGGGTCATACGGCAAGGACGTGCGCGGACTCAACCGCCTGCACGAGTTCTCCAAAGTCGAACTCGTCCGCATCGACAAACTGGACCACTCACGGCAGTCACACCAGGAGATGCTCGACCACGTGGAAGGACTCCTGCGCAAGCTCGAACTCCCCTACCGCATTCTCCAGCTCTGCGGTGGCGACATGAGCTTCACCTCTGCCATTTGTTACGACTTCGAGGTCTATTCCGAGGCACAGGGACGCTGGCTCGAGGTCAGCTCCGTGTCAAATTTTGACACCTATCAAGCAAACCGGCTGAAATGCCGCTACCGCACGGCTGACAAGAAAATCGAGCTGTGCCACACGCTCAACGGTTCTGCACTCGCTCTGCCCCGCATCGTGGCTGCATTGCTTGAAAACAACCAGACGCCCGAGGGCATCCGCATACCGAAGGCCCTCGTCCCCTACTGCGGTTTCGACCTCATCAATTAAATCAAAACTCACACTAACTCCTCTGCGGAGGAGAGCGTGCCAAATGAACATTCCGGATGCCGGCAACGCGAAGGGTGCAGACAACCAACCAACAATCTGCACCTTTCGCGTTATTCGCATCTCACAAACGCATCTCCCCTCCCCATCACATCATCTTCACACTATGCTACACTTTGACTGCGACTATATGGAAGGCGCGCACCCGCAAATCCTTGAGCGCCTGCTTCAAACCAACATGGAACAAACACCCGGCTACGGCCTCGACTCCTACTCCGCAAGTGCGCGCGAACGCATCCGGCAGGCGTGCGGCTGCCCAGACGCAGCCGTGCACTTTCTCGTGGGCGGCACACAGACCAACGCCACCGTCATTGACGGCATCCTCCGGCCTTGGGAGGGAGTGCTCGCCGCCGAGACGGGACACATCAACGTGCACGAGTCCGGTGCCATTGAGGCAGGAGGGCACAAGGTCATCGCCCTCCCGCAGACCGACGGAAAGGTCTGCGCCGACGACGTCGACCACTACATCACAAGTTTCTATGCCGATGCCACCTACCCCCACATGGTGGCTCCCGGGATGCTCTACGTTTCCTTCCCGACTGAGTACGGCACGCTCTACAGCCTCAGCGAGCTTGAAAGCCTGAGCAGCGTGTGCCATCGGCACGGCATCCCGCTCTTCATTGATGGTGCGCGCCTGGGCTACGGCCTCGCGGCGGAAGCATCCGACGTCACGCTTGGCGACATTGCCCGTCTGAGCGACGTGTTCTACATCGGCGGCACAAAAGTGGGTGCGCTTTTCGGCGAGGCCGTCGTCGTTACCAACCCGCAGCTGCTCACCAACTTCTTCCCCCTCATCAAGCAGCACGGCGCCCTGCTTGCAAAAGGCCGCCTGCTGGGCCTGCAATTCGACACGCTCTTCACCGACGGGCTCTACCTGCGCATTGCCCGCCATGCCGTCAGCATGGCCATGAAGCTCCGCCGCGGATTTGCCGAGCGGGGCTACCGCTTCTACATCGACTCGCCCACCAACCAGCAGTTCGTCATCCTCTCCCATGCCGACAGCGAGCGGCTGAGCCGGGCAGCTACGTTCGAGACGTGGGGCGAGGTCGACCCGTCGCACACCGTCGTGCGCTTTGCCACCAGCTGGGCCACGCGCGAGGCCGACGTCGACTCCCTGCTTGCCCTGCTCTGAGTGCGTGCGCGCATCACGGATGCCCGTCTTTGGCATCACGTGAAGTCGTTTTCCGTATCTCCTGAAATACATTTCCGTATCTCTTGAGATGCAAATCTGTATCTCTTGAGATACGGAAAACCACCTCATGAGATGTCGGTTCGCACCCCTAAAGATGCCCGTCTGCATCAAAGGGATGCAGAGACGCATCTTGGGAGATGCCTGCCTGCATGCGGGCACCTGTCTGCGTGCATCTGCCGTGATGCGGAAGCCGATAAAAAAAGATGCTCCCACATCCATGAGGATATGAGAGCATCACATAAAAAAACTGCAACAGCAGTCAATTAAAGCAAATCACCTTCATCGTCGTCGGTGTCGGGGGTTTCCTCAGAGTCTGTCGTCGAACGTCCCGCAGCAAGTTTGTCGACCCACACAAAAGTTGCCTTTTGCAGTTCGGCCTTGAACGACTCATCAAACAAAACGTTGATGTTCACATTCTTGATGTTGCGTGCCGATAGCTCATCTCTTGTGTCTGAGGGTGTGCTGGAAACGGAAACGCTGAAACTGGCCCAGTTTCCCACTTTCACACTTTCGCTCGACAGGAAGTGGCGCAAGAAAATCTTGCGCAGCTGCCGGAGCACCATCATGGCTTCCGAGGGGTTTAGCGTTGTTTCTTCGGCGATTTCCATTGCGACTTGTGTTTCATCCACTTGCGTGGTCGTCACTTGAGTGACATACCATTTCTTGGGTTCATCCGGCTCTTTCGGATTGACTTTCTGTACAGGTTTCACTAGAATAGCCATATTCTTTCTATATTTAAAAGGTTAATAATAAAAATGCCAGACTCTCTCTACTGTCCGGCGTGTCGCAACAAAGGTAATAATTATTTTCAGAAAGACAATAGGGAAGTGAAAAAATCATCAAATACTGTTTAAAGGCGCGGCAAATCGTCACCGGGAAGCGGTTTACCCGGAAAAAGTCTGTACTTTTGTCCGGAAAAAACATTTCATAGCTGCATTCATGAAAACTTACGAAGAGACATTGCAATATCTGTATGAGTGCGTGCCCATGTTCCAGCAAGTGGGCAGCGCGGGCTACAAGGAGGGGCTGGAAAACACGCTCCTGCTCGACGAGCATTTCGGGCATCCGCACCGGCACTTCCGCACCATCCATGTGGCAGGCACGAACGGGAAAGGTTCGTGCTCACACACGCTGGCCGCCATGTTGCAGTCGGCCGGACTGCGGGTAGGGCTTTACACCTCGCCCCATCTGGTGGACTTCCGCGAGCGAATCCGTGTCAACGGTGTCCCCATCGCGAAAGATGCCGTCGTGGAGTTCGTCGAGCGCGAACGCCCCTTCTTTGAGCCGCTCCGTCCGTCGTTCTTCGAACTGACCACGGCACTTGCCTTCAAGCACTTCGCCGGGCAGGCAGTCGACGTTGCCGTCGTCGAAGTGGGTCTGGGCGGACGTCTTGACTGCACGAACATCATCACGCCGGTGCTCAGCGTCATCACCAATATCAGCTTCGACCATGTGCAGTATCTCGGCAACACACTTGCGCAGATAGCCTCCGAGAAGGCAGGCATCATCAAGCCCGGAGTTCCCGTCATCATTGGTGAAACCACGCCGGAAACGCGCCCCGTCTTCCTGCGGAAGGCACGTGCAGAAGGGTCGCCCGTCCGCTTTGCCGAAGACGAGGATGTGCTCCTCTCGGCAACTCCCCTCGCGGAGGGCGGTTTCTGCTATGCGACAGCCGACTATGGCGAGCTGCACGGCGAGCTTGGTGGCTATTGTCAGGAAAAGAACACCCGCACACTGCTCACGGCCCTGCGCGTGCTCCGCAGCCTGATGCCCGAGGTGGACGAGAGGGCCGTGCGCGACGGATTTGCCCGGGTGTGCGAGCTCACCGGCCTTCAAGGACGCTGGCAGCGGCTCGGCTCCCGTCCCACAGTGGTGTGCGACACGGGGCACAACGTGGGCGGCATCCGCTACATCGCCGAGCAACTGCGCCGCCAGCCCTGCCGCAGGCTGCGCATCGTCTTCGGCATGGTCAGTGACAAAGATGCCGACGGGGTGCTCTCCCTCCTGCCGACTGACGCCACGTATTACTTCACCCGAGCGAGTGTACGCCGTGCAAGGCCTGCCAACGAGCTCCGCGACCTCGCCCTGCGACATGGTCTGACGGGTGATTGTTTCCCCGACGTGCCGGCGGCCGTCCATGCTGCAATGCACGATGCAAGTCCTGAAGATTTCATTTTTGTGGGCGGGAGCAGCTTCGTCGTGGCCGACCTTCTCGCCGCAGGAATTTGAAAGAATTCACACTGCGATATTTGTTTGAAATAAAGAAGTTCTATACATTTGCAAATCTAACACATCTGATTATTTATCGTATGCATAATATGACAAACCGTTCGGAATTATCCCGAAAAGATTTCCAAACGACATTAGACGGGAAAAACACAGACCTTTATATTCTGACCAACCATGAAGGACTGGAAATGGGAGTCTGCAATTATGGTGCCGCGATTCTCTCGCTCTTCACTCCCGACAAAGATGGCCAATATGCCAACATCATCCAAGGTCACGACTCACTGGAGCATTTGATGAACAGTCCGGTTGAAGTGCTGAGCACAACCATCGGCCGTTATGGCAACCGCATCGCGGGCGGGCGTTTCTGCCTCGAAGGGCAGACTTACCAGCTTGCCATCAATAATGGCCCCAATTCGCTGCACGGGGGCCCGACGGGATTTCACCGCCGTGTGTGGGACGTGCTTGAAGCCGACAGCACGCACCTGACGTTGCACTATCTGTCACGCGACGGCGAAGAAGGTTTTCCCGGCAATGTTGACGTGCGGATGACCTATACCCTCACCGACGACAATGCGCTCCGCATTGACTATCATGCCACGACTGACCGCACAACCCTCATCAACCTCACAAACCACGCATTCTTCAGCCTCTCGGGCATCTCCTCACCGACTCCCGACGTACATAATAACATCGTCACGCTCAATGCCGATTTCTATCTGCCAACCGACGCCGGCTCCATACCGACAGGCGAAGTTGCTCCGGTGGAAGGCACCCCAATGGACTTCCGTACACCTCACACGGTGGGCGAACGCATCGACTGCGGTTTCATCCAACTGGTGCAAGCACGCGGCTATGACCATTGCTATGTGCTCCGAAAGAAAGAGTGCGGCGAGTTGAGCTTTGCTGCGCGGTGTGTCGAGCCCCGGAGCGGACGTATGCTCGAAGTCTACACGACAGAGCCTGGCCTACAATTCTATACGGCCAACTGGAACGCAGGAATGACCGGCGCTCACGGCGCCACCTTCCCCGACCGAAGTGCCGTGTGCTTCGAGGCACAGCACTTTCCTGACACGCCGAACAAGCCTCACTTTCCGTCGGCAGTGTTGCGTCCCGGCGAAACCTACCGCCAGACGACCATCTACAAGTTTGGCATCTGCCAAGATTGACCAGAGTCTGTCCTTGGTCATGCCTCTTCCGATGCGGAAGCGTGAGCAGGAAGATATTCACCTTTGTTTGCTAACATTTATTTAGATCATACACTATGGAAACAGAACATGTAAGAAGTCGTTTTATCAAACACTTCGACGGAAACACCGGATACATATACACATCACCCGGACGTATCAACCTTATCGGCGAACACACAGACTATAACGGAGGTTTCGTCTTCCCCGGAGCCATCGACAAAGGCATAATGGCGGAAATCCGTCCAAATGGGACAAACAAAGTCCGTGCCTACTCCATCGACCTGAAGGATTACGTGGAGTTCGGCCTGAACGAAGAGGACGCTCCCCGCACAAGCTGGGCACGTTACATTTTCGGTGTATGCCGCGAGCTGATTAAGAGAGGCGTAGAAGTAAAGGGCTTCAATACGGCATTCTCAGGCGACGTTCCCTTAGGTGCAGGCATGTCATCTTCCGCCGCTCTGGAAAGCACCTACGCATTTGGCCTCAACGACCTCTTTGGCGACAACCGTCTGGACAAGTTTACCCTGGCCCAAGTCGGTCAAGCCACCGAGCACAACTATTGCGGAGTAAATTGCGGCATCATGGATCAATTCGCCTCCATCTTCGGAAAGAAAGATCATCTGATGCGTTTGGATTGCCGCAGCCTCGAATACCAATATTATCCCTTCAAACCA
>CAZOKL010000053.1:0-15097 GCA_964580305.1 uncultured Bacteroides sp. | reverse complement strand
TTTTTTTCTATACCTTGCCACAGTTTATCAGTAAGGTTAGTTGGGTATTGTTCATAATTTCAATTTGTTAGTACTCATAAAGTCACAAAAATGATTCTATTAGCATACTGATTATAATATGTAATATCGTGTTTTTGATAAATTTTAAAAAGTTTCTGAATAGTAAAACGAATGATATGAAAAGACTGAAAACATGGGCTGCTTTGATTTTGTTACAGCTGGCAGCCGTCACACTGAAAGCGGAAGTCCGATTGCCTGCTTTCTTTGCAGATAATATGGTGCTGCAACAGCAAACCCAATCCAATCTGTGGGGTTGGACTGAGCCATCGAAGACTGTTACCGTCTGGACTGAATGGAATGGTAAGACTTATACGGCTAAGGCCGCTAAGGATGGCAAGTGGAAACTGGCCGTGGATACGCCAACGGCTGGTGGACCATATGACATCATCATCAGCGACGGACAACCTCTGACACTACACAATGTGATGATTGGTGAAGTGTGGGTATGTTCTGGACAGAGCAACATGGAGATGCCCATGAAAGGCTTTAAGATGCAACCAGTGGAAGGGGCAAACATAGATGTCGCTTATAGCAAAAATCCTCATATTCGGCTATTCACTGTGGGATTGAATTCACAGACCACACCACAGGATACTGTAAAAGGTCGCTGGCAAGAAGCATGCGCCGAAAGTGTGCGTGAGTTTAGTGCCACGGCTTACTACTTTGGTCGCATGCTCAACCGCGTGCTCGATGATGTCCCTGTGGGGCTGATAGTAACGGCATGGGGAGGTTCGGCCTGCGAGGCATGGATGAATCCTGCATGGCTGAAGCCTGAATGGATGGAAAACTACAAGTATCCCGTGCCTGAGCCCGGTGCAAATATTCCTTCTCCCAATCGCACGGCTACGGTACTTTACAATGGTATGCTTCATCCACTTATCGGCTATACTATGCGTGGTATCATCTGGTATCAAGGCGAAGATAACTATGATCGTGCGTGGAGTTATGCCGACCAGCTCAGCACTATGGTGAAAGGGTGGCGTGCAGAGTGGGGACAAGGAGACTTTCCTTTCTACTTCTGTCAGATAGCTCCATACGATTACAGTTTACTTTTCAAATCGGGTGAGGAAGTGCCCAACTCTGCCTTTTTGCGTGAGCAACAAGCCAAGGCTGTTAATATCATTCCCAATAGCGGTATGGCTGTTTTGATGGATGCCGGACTGGAGACATGCATTCACCCGCGTCAGAAGTTAAAGGCCGGTGAACGCCTCTGTCTGCAAGCTCTCTGTAAGACCTACGGTGTGAAAGGCCTTGTGTGCGACCCTCCGGTTTATAAAGAGATGGAGGTGAAGGGCGACACCGTCATTGTAACCTTCGACCGTAACAAGATGTGGCCTGCGGGCCGCGGTGTGTTTGCCTCGAAGTGCTTCCAAGTGGCTGGTGAGGATCGGGTTTTCTATCCTGCCAAGGCTTGGATTGTGCAGAAACAGGTCTATGTGAAGAGCGAGGAAGTACCTCATCCTGTAGCTGTACGTTATGGTTTTGAGAATTGGGTCGACGGTGATCTATATGGTGAAGAGATACCAGTGTCGTCGTTCCGCTCTGACGATTGGCCTGAGACACGCGAGGTAAAGAAGTGATACAGCGAGTAAATACAAGTATATGAGACGTATCTCAATTTTATTTTTATTCTTATCGGCCGTGTTGTGCGTATGGGCACAACCGGCCGATTATGTTTGGACATCCCCTAGTCGCAATTCCTCCGAATCGATGCCCTGTGGTGGTGGTGACATTGGTATGAACGTGTGGGTGGAAGATGGAGACCTGCTGTTTTACATCAGTCGAAGCGGTACTTTCGATGAACACAACACTTTGCTAAAACAGGGGCGCATCCGCGTGAAGCTTGATGACCCTTCGCTCGTAGACACGGACTTCCGTCAAACACTCTGTCTTACTGACGGCTATGTGGAAGTATGTATGCGAGGTATTACGGTACAGCTATGGGCCGACGTTACTCGTCCTGTGGTTCATTTGGAACTCTCTGGTACGAAGCCCTTTACCTATACATTGGACTATGAGAACTGGCGCTACGTGGATCGTCCTATCCGTAGCGGTGAGGGGCAGCAGTGTTCCTACAAGTGGGCTGTGCCCAAGAGAACCGTCACTGCACGTGATTCGGTGCTGGCGGAGGACAATGAAGTCACTTTTTTCCATTGCAATCCTGCGCGGACGGTGTTTGACTATGCGGTAGAGCAGCAAGGTATGAGCCGTGTGAAGAGTCGTATGACCAACCCTATCGGAAACCTCATTTCTGGCGGACGACTGTGGAGTGAAAACATTGTCTTCAATGGTACCTTACAGGGTGACTATGCCGGGACGGATTTTCGTGCTTGGCGTTTCCGCACTGTGAAGCCGGCCCGTAAGCATGAGGTGCTCATCGCATTGCACATGCAGCAGACATCCGACATCGATGTATGGCGTGAAGGACTGAACCACATCGTGACCTCCATACATACTGAACGCGACCGACGGGACTCACGTGCATGGTGGAATGCATTCTGGAAGCGGAGCTTCATTGAATCGACCACTGAGGGCAAGCCGTCGGAAATAACTTGTAACTATACACTCTTCCGTTACATGTTGGGCTGTAACGCCCGCGGTGAGTATCCCACGAAGTTCAATGGCGGACTGTTCACTTTCGATCCCGTTGAAGTGGACTCAACGCAGGCTTTCACGCCCGACTATCGCAAGTGGGGTGGGGGGACGATGACGGCGCAAAACCAACGCCTCGTTTATTGGGGCATGCTCAAAAGCGGTGACTTTGACCTCATGAAGGCTCAACTCGATACGTATCTGCGTATGCTTCCCAATGCCGAATTGCGCAGCCTCATTTATTGGGGACACGCTGGTGGCTGTTTCTGCGAGCAGATAGAGAATTACGGTCTGCCTAATCCTGCCGAATATGGAACGAAACGTCCTGCGAACTTCGACCCTGGCCTGGAATATAATGCCTGGTTGGAGTATGAATGGGATACAGTGATGGAGTTTTGCCAGATGGCCCTTGAAACTTATCGCTATGACGGTGCTGATATTCGTCGCTACCTTCCACTTGTGGAGAGTGCTCTTACTTTTTTCGATGAGCACTATCAGTATCTCGCTTCCCAGCGTGGGCGAAACAGCCTTGACGGTGAGGGTAAACTCATTCTATTTCCCGGTTCGGGCTGTGAAACGTATAAGATGACCAATAATGCTGCCTCCACTGTTGCTGCTCTCCGCACTGTAACCCAAACGCTTATCGATGTGAAGGAAGCCCTTGGTGATACGGCAGTTACCGCCTGGCGTGAGTTGCTCGACCGCATTCCCGCAGTACCTTTTCGCGTGGTGGACGGGTATGAAATGATAGCTCCTGCACGGACATGGGAACGTATCAACAACATCGAGACGCCGCAGCTCTATCCTGTATTCCCTTGGCGGATGTACACTATTGCCTCCCCTGACAAGCGGAACTTAGAAGTGGCTCGAAATACCTATCTCCATGACCCCGATGCACTGCGTTTCCGTGCCTCAACGGGTTGGAAACAGGACAACATTTGGGCTGCCTGTCTTGGACTTACGGACGAAGCCGCCCGTCTCACCGGTGAGAAACTTGCTGATGGTCCACATCGCTTTCCCGCCTTTTGGGGTCCAGGCTACGACTGGACGCCCGACCACAATTGGGGTGGTTGCGGCATGATAGGCTTGCAGGAGATGCTCCTCCAGACGGGCGAGGACGGTCGCATCTATATCCTTCCCGCGTGGCCTAAGACGTGGGATGTGCATTTTCGCCTTCATGCCCCGGGCAACACCACCGTCGAGGTGCGCTATGAAGGGGGTGAGGTGAAGTCACTCATTGTTACCCCTGAGAAACGACGGGCCGATGTAGTCCTCCCTTGACAGGGTTATTTTAAACACGAAGGCACAGAAGTTTATAACGCTTGATTTTATTCTGTGCCTTCGTGTCTTCGTGTTTCTTCTTCATCTTCCGCAACTTTTCCTTTTCCCGTTTCGCATCTTCGTTTCTTCAGCTGCTATTATCATTTATCTCGTACACGCGTATCATTATGGCATGACTATGTCATTGTCTTTCCATCAGTAGCCTGTCATTTCATAACGGAAAAGTTTTTATCTTTGCATCACTTAATTAAGAAACGGACTATGCCTTTAAATTTACCCGATAAACTACCTGCCATCGAACTCTTGAAGCAGGAAAATATCTTTGTGATTGATCACTCGCGGGCTATGCGGCAGGACATCCGCCCTCTGCGCATTGTCATTCTCAATCTTATGCCTTTGAAGATTACGACGGAAACTGACCTCATCCGTCTACTGTCGAACACGCCACTTCAGATTGAAATCTCGTTCATGAAGCTGCGCAGCCACACTCCGAAGAACACACCTGTCGAACACATGAAAGCCTTCTACAAAGACTTTGAACTGATGCGTGACGAACGTTTCGACGGCATGATTGTCACCGGTGCACCGGTGGAGCAGATGCCTTTCGAGGAAGTGGGTTACTGGCCCGAGGTGTCGGCCATCTTCGATTGGGCACGCACGCACGTCACTTCCACCTTATATATATGCTGGGCTGCGCAAGCTGGGCTTTACCATTTCTATGGCATCCCGAAGCACGACCTTCCCAAGAAGATGTTTGGCGTCTTCGAACACTGTGTCAACCGTCCCTTGCTACCCATCTTCCGTGGCTTCGACGATGTGTTTTATGTGCCCCACAGCCGTCACACGGAAGTGCGCCGTACTGACATAGAGCGCTGTCCGGAGTTGGACATCATCTCCGAGTCGGACGAGTCTGGAGTCTACATGGTGATGGCACGCAGTGGACGTGAATTCTTCATCACCGGCCATTCGGAGTACTCTCCCTATACGCTTGACGGGGAATACAAGCGCGACCTTGCCAAAGGCCTTTCCATCGAGATGCCGCGCAACTATTACCGCGACGATAATCCCTCACTGCCGCCTTTGGTGCGCTGGCGGGCACATGCCAATCTGCTTTTTTCAAACTGGTTGAATTACTATGTATATCAAGAGACGCCTTACGACATAAACGAGATACGTTGATGAGCCTCCGTAAGATAGAACTTTTGGCACCGGCAAGGAACTTGGAATGCGGTCTTGCGGCCGTTGATCATGGAGCTGATGCCGTTTACATCGGTGCGTCTCGCTTCGGTGCACGGGCTGCAGCAGGCAATTCGCTGGCTGACATTGCACAGCTGGTCGACTATGCCCACCTCTATGGCGTGCGCGTCTATGTGACGGTGAACACCATCCTGCGTGATGACGAATTGGCTGATACGCAGGCCATGATTTGGAAGCTTTATCGTGCAGGAGTGGATGCACTCATCGTGCAGGACATGGGGTTGCTGGAGCTTGATTTGCCTCCCATCCCTCTGCACGCCAGCACGCAAATGGACAACCGTACGCCTGAGAAGGTGCGCTTTCTGGCCGACATCGGTTTCCGTCAGGTGGTGCTGGCGCGCGAACTTTCGTTGCAGGACATACGTCAGGTGCATGAGGCTTGTCCTGACGTATCGCTCGAAGTGTTCGTTCACGGGGCACTATGTGTCAGCTACAGCGGGCAGTGCTATGTGTCGCAAGCCTGCTTCGGACGCAGCGCCAACCGGGGTGAATGTGCGCAGTTTTGCCGCCTCTCGTTCGACATGGAGGATGCCAAAGGGCGGAAGATTGTGCGCAACAAGCACTTGCTTTCACTGAAAGATCTTAATCAGAATGACGTGCTGGAGCAGCTGCTCGATGCCGGCGTCTCGTCGCTCAAGATTGAGGGAAGACTGAAGGATGTTGCCTACGTGAAGAATGTAACGGCTGCCTACCGGCGCAGGTTGGACGACATTTTCAAGCGCAGAAAGGACTATGTGAAGGCCTCCTCGGGCGATGTTCGGCTGACATTTCAACCACAATTGGACAAGAGTTTCAGCCGCGGTTTCACGCACTATTTTCTCTTTGGGCGCGAGCGTGACATTGCCTCGTTCAACACCCCGAAGTCGCTGGGGGAGGAGATGGGCACGGTGAAAGACGTGCGGACCGACTGCCTCACCGTGGCGGGCGTGAAGCCGTTTCACAACGGAGACGGTGTTTGCTACCTTGACGAACAGGGCCATCTGCGCGGCTTCCGCATCAATCGCGTGGCCGGCAACCGGCTCTATCCGCAAGAGATGCCGCGCATCTCGGTGCGCACGGTGCTCCATCGAAACTTCGACCAGGAGTTTGCCAATGTGCTCTCACGCAAGAGTGCCGAACGCCGCATCAGGGTGGATGCGGAGCTGGGAGAGTGCGCCTTCGGCTTCACCTTGGGGCTGACAGATGCAGACGGTCACCGCGCCGTGATGGCCTTCGAGGCGGAGAAAGTGCCCGCACGAACCCCGCAACAGGCACAGTGGCGGACGCAACTCGGCAAGCTGGGCAACACGCCTTTCCAGCTGGGAGACATCCGTCTGTGCGTGACGACCGACTGGTTTATCCCCTCCTCGACGCTGGCCGACTGGCGACGTCGCGTCGTCGACCTGCTGCTGCTGACACGCCGCATCGGCCACCGTCGCGAGGTCGCCCGCGTGAATCAGCATCCCGTTGCCTGCCCGCAAAGGGAGCTGACCTATCTGGGAAATGTGATGAACAGGCGCGCCGAGCAGTTCTACAGGGCGCACGGAGTGGAGCACATCGAGCCGGCTTTCGAGCGCCGCCCGGCTGACAACGCCGTGCTGATGTTCTGCCGTCACTGCCTGCGCTACGCCATGGGGTGGTGCCCTCGTCACCAGAAAGGCCGCTCGCCCTATGTGGAACCATACTATCTCGTCGCTTCCGACGGAAAGCGTTTCCGGCTTGACTTTGACTGCCGGCAGTGCCAGATGAAAGTGTCGTATGCGCATGAATAGACTCTGGATATGCCTGCTTCTGGCCGCGATGGTGCTGGCTTCGTGCCGCTATGCCGAGCCGGATTACTCCAGTTGGGAGCTCACCCGCGAGCAACGCGACTCACTTGAGTTCCGTGCCAGTCATCACTATGGAGTGAATTATAACTTCAAAGTCCTGGCCGACTCACTCCCCTTGCGGCAGATGCTCAGCGCAGACTCGCTCTGGGTGTGCCGCGACGACGTGCTCGTGGTGGCCGACTATGCCGTCATGACCACTGACACGACGAGTGCCGTGTGGATTAAAGTGGCACGCGACCAGGACACAATGGGCTGGATTCTGGAGGGCCGTCTGCTTGACAATGTCGTTCCGCTCGACCCCATTTCACGCTTCATTCACCTGTTTAGCAGTCTGCGAACGCGCCTCTTTCTTGTCCTCATCGGCACCTTCATTCTGTGCTGTCTTTATCGCCGGGCACGCCACGATGCACGCCGTTTGCTGCGCACGCAGCACGTTGACAGCATCTATCCGGCCCTGCTTTGTTGCTGCGTTGTGCTTGCCGCCACGCTATATGCCGGCATCCGGCGTTTTGCGCCCGAGCTGTGGGCGCACTATTATTTCAACCCCTCGCTCGACCCCTTTGCACTGCCTCCGCTGCTGGGGCTGTTTGTCATCCTCGTGTGGGCGATGGTGCTTTTGTCGCTGGCTTTGGTGGACGACCTGTTTCATCAGGCCGGCTTCGCCACGTCGTTCTTCTACCTTCTGGGGCTGGGAACGCTCTGCACGTTCCTCTACATGTTCGTGACGTGGAGCGTCTATTACTATGTGGGCTACGCGCTTGTGGCCGCCTTCCTCATTGCGGCCGTGCGCCATCTGGTGCGCATCTGCCTCACGGCCTGCGTGTGCGGGCACTGCGGAGCACGTCTCTCGCACAAGGGAGTGTGCCCACGCTGCGGGTGCAACAACGAGTGAAGGCCCTGCCGGGGAGTCTGCCCCGGAGTGCATTTTTTATCTGCTTTTTCATAATCTTTTCAGAATTCGGTCATAGTTTTGAGGTGGAAATCTTGAATAATAAGCGTATAAACCTAAAAACTTTGTGACTATGAAAACAATCAGATGGATGAAGATTGCCATGATGTTTGTGGCTGGTGTGTTGGCATTCACTGCGTGCCATGACGATGACGACAAGTTCACTGTGCCGCAGAATGTGCGTGAGGCGTTCAGCCAACAATACGCAGGAGCCACCCGCGTGGAGTGGGATTGGGAGAGAAACGGCTACGTCGTGGCCGAGTTTTGGTTGGACAACAAGAAGCACGAGGCGTGGTACACGAGGGACGGACAGTGGCTCATGACCGAGATTGACTGCGGCGAAAACCTCAGCATCCTGCCGCAGGAGGTGCTCGACGCGTTTTATGCTTCGGCCTATTCGGCATGGACAGTTGATGACATTGACATGATTCAGAGGTCGGGTTATGCGGATGTTTACAGAATCGAGGTCGAACAACAGGGGCAACGTGACGTTGACTTGTATTTTGATTTGAGCGGGACTCTCCTGCATGAGGTGACCGGCGACCTCAGTGCCCTGCAAGTGCTTTTCTGAGCCTCGCCACACGCCTTGACCCTCTTGACGCAGCGACGCGGATGACGCAGACCTCTCACCGGGAGTCTGCCTCATCCGCGTCATTTGCATTTGTCCGCTCGCACGCGTTCAGGGCCGCATCAGCAGCCTCGGTGCGTCAAAGTCCGTCGCCTTCATCATCGCCGCCGCCGCCGGCCTGGTCACCTTGCTCGTAGTCTTCGCTCAGTTCATCAACGCCAATTTCAATCCACTCCAGCTTGTCGGTGTCCACAAGGGCGCGCGTGTAGCTTCCGCTGCTGGTCATCACCCGCTCGGGAGTGAACTGCACTCGCACGGCCTTCACCTGCTTTTTGAAGTCAAAATCTTCGAGGTTTTCCACTCCCTTGGTGTCCAGCACGTAGCGGAAATAGCCCAAGCCTTTGATGTGAACGCTCTTGCCCTGGGCAAGGTACATGTAGACAACTTCGGCAATGTCTCCCAGCACGGCTTGCACGTCAGAGTTGCTCACTGTCGATATTTTGGCCAGCGATTTGGCCAGCGTCTCCGTCTCCACGGGCTTGCCTTGGACAATGGCCTGCGGGTAATAGACGCCTGCTCGTTTGTTGAATGCTTTCTTATAGAAGGGCATGTTGCAATTTGTTTAGATTGTTTTAAACGTATATTTGTATTCTCTCGGTGCGCATGCCGAGGCATGACGCTGTGTTTCAATCACTTAATTTTGTGGCCACCTTTGCCTTGCCTTGGTGGCCACCTCGACCGTGCCTTGGTGGCCACCTTGACCATGCCTTGGTGGCCACCTCGGGGTTGCCTTAGTGGCCACCTCGGCAAAGGCTCGGTGCGGCGTAAAGATTATTCGCATCCGCACCTTGTCTTTTCCGAGGCGGCGGCAAGGGCAAATATAGGCATTTTTCTTAAATGTCAAACACTGGCCGGCGGTTTTCTTTAAAAAAACGCACTCGGATGCGGCGAGTCACTTCTTTCGGGCCTCGCGCAGCAGGGCTTCAACGACGGATGTCGGCGCCTTGAACACGGTGCCGTGCTTATGCCCCGGGGGGAAGGTGGCCGATGAGGTGACGTCGGTGAAGTGGATGAAGTCTTTCGTGGCAGACGCCCCGTAGCGGCCAAGGCGGTAGAGGTCGTAGTAGATGTAATATGTGTCGCCAGCCTTTGTCACTGACGGACCCTCGGCAAAGATGCCGGTAAATGGGGCCGAAAGCGGTAGCGAGTAGGGGCCTTCGGGGCGCTTTGAGAATGCCACGCGCAGGTTGCTGTTGGCCTTTCGGTTGTCTTTGGCAATGAGCACGTAGCTGCCTTCGGCGCGCTTCACGATGATGCCGTCGATGCAGCTGTAGCCGGCGTCATAGAACAGCGCCGGCGGGCTGAAGGTCTCGAAGTCGCTCGTCGTGACATAATACATGCGGTGATAGTCGCCGTGCTCGTGGCCGCCTCCGGCCGATGTTCCGTCGTTCACGAGGGCCGAAAACACTATCAGATATTCGCCCTTCGTGTCGTCATAAAACAGCTCGGGCGCCCACACGCTGTGCACGTGCTCCGCACTGTCCATCACCGGGATGCGCCGTTGGGGCGTCCAGTGCACGAGGTCTTTCGAGCTGGAGTAGCCGATGCCCGTGTCGCCCCTCCACGCAATGGTCCACACAAGGTGGTAGGTTCCGTCCGGTCCGGGCCACACCGAGGGGTCGCGCATGATGCTGTCTCCCAGCAGGGGAGGCAGCCACGTTCCGGGGATGCTGTCCCAATGAAGGCCGTCCCGGCTGTAGATGAAGCGCAGGCCTTCGTCGGCAGGTTCATGAAAGGAGGTCGACACGAAATAGAGGCCGTCGTCGCTCGTCGGCATGTCCGTCTGCGCGGCGGCAGGGGCAAGGCCCGCAAGGAGCTGTGCCCCGAGTAGCAGGGTTAGAAGTCGTTTCATAGTTGTGAAATGTTGATTGATGTCGTTGCAAATGTCGCTAATAAAACGCAAAAACCCGCGCAGATTCGCTGAGGAATCCACGCGGGGGGATGAGAAAATAAGTACACAAATGGCCTGCTATCCCAGCAGACTCCAGCTAACAGTCAGTCCCGCCATGACTATGGCGACCATGCTCATCAGCTTTATCAGGATGTTAAGGCTCGGACCAGAGGTGTCCTTAAACGGGTCGCCCACGGTGTCTCCCACCACAGTCGCCCTGTGCACCTCGCTGCCTTTGCCTCCAAAATTCCCTTCTTCAACATATTTTTTTGCGTTGTCCCATGCTCCTCCGGCGTTTGCCATGAACACGGCAAGGACAAAACCACTGCTGAGTCCGCCCACTAGCAAGCCCAGCACTCCCGGCACACCGAATATAAGCCCCGTAACGATGGGGGCGATGATTGCGAGCAACGACGGGATGACCATCTCACGCTGTGCGCCCTTGGTTGAAATCTGCACGCAGCGTTCATAGTCCGGCTCCGTGTCGCCCGAGAGTATGCCTTTTATCTCCCTAAACTGCCGGCGAACCTCCTCCACCATGTGCGCGGCGGCACGGCCAACGGCGTTCATTGTCAGTCCACAGAAGAGGAAAGCCATCATTGCCCCCGTGAACATTCCGGCCAAAACGTTAGGATTCATCAGTGTCACGTCATAGTAGTACATGAAGTCGGTGAACGTAGCGTCAGCCACCGAGATGGTGCGTCCGTCGGCCATAGTCAGCACCTGGGTGCCGATTCGGTCCAGACCGATGCGCAGTTCTTCAATGTATGAGGCCAGCAGAGCGAGCCCCGTCAGTGCGGCCGAGCCGATGGCAAATCCCTTACCCGTCGCTGCGGTGGTGTTGCCAAGTGAGTCGAGCGCGTCGGTGCGCTGACGCACTTCCTTGCCCAGACCTGACATCTCGGCGTTGCCTCCTGCGTTGTCTGCAATGGGGCCATACGCATCTGTGGCCAGTGTAATGCCGAGCGTGGAGAGCATTCCCACGGCAGCAATGCCGATGCCGTAAAGACCCATGCTGACGTTCGTCACGTCAAAGTTGGCCGCAAAGAGATAGGAAAGGATGATGCCGATAACGACAGCAAGCACCGGAATGGCTGTGGAGAGCATGCCCAGGCCGATGCCCGAGATGATGACCGTGGCCGGGCCGGTCTTGCCGCTCTCGCTCAGTTTGCGCGTCGGGGCGTATGACTGTGAGGTGTAATATTCCGTAGAACGCCCGATGACGACACCCATCAAAAGTCCCACGATGACGGAGCAACTGATGAGCACCCAGTTGTCAAGGCCCAGCAACCACATGATGAAGAACGTGGCGATGACGATGAGTCCCGTGCTCAAGTTCGTCCCGACAGACAGCGAACCTAGCAGGTCTTTGATGGTGGCCTTCTCCTTTGTGCGCACCGCGAAGATGCCGATGATGGAGAGAAGTATGCCCACGGCTGCGATAAGCATCGGCGCAATGACGGCTTTGAACTGCATCACGGTGTCGCCCGAGTGAAGGAAAGCCGCTGCCCCGAGCGCGGCAGTGGAGAGGATGGAACCGCAGTAGGATTCATAAAGGTCTGCACCCATTCCGGCCACGTCGCCCACATTGTCACCCACATTGTCTGCTATGGTCGCCGGGTTGCGCGGGTCGTCTTCCGGTATGCCGGCCTCCACTTTGCCCACGAGGTCGGCACCCACGTCGGCCGCCTTCGTGTAGATGCCGCCGCCGACACGTGCAAAGAGCGCCTGCGTGCTCGCACCCATGCCGAAGGTCAGCATGGTGGTGGTGATGATGCAGAGCTTCTGAGTCGGTGTAAGCACATCTTCCGGGATGACGGCGTTCAGCAGGAGATACCAGAACGAGATGTCAAGCAGTCCCAGACCGACCACGATGAGTCCCATCACCGCGCCGCTGCGGAATGCCACTCGAAGGCCGCTGTTGAGCGACTCGCGTGCGGCGTTAGCCGTGCGGGCCGACGCATACGTGGCCGTCTTCATGCCCAGAAAACCAGATAGTCCGGAGAAGAAACCTCCCGTCAGGAAGGCAACGGGAACCCAGGAATTTTGCACTCCAAAGCCGTATGCCATGATGGAGAAAAGGATGACGAGTACGATAAACACCCATCCCACGACTTTGTATTGCTGTTTCAAGTAAGACATGGCGCCCTTGCGGACTGCCGCAGCGATGTGCGCCATTTGTGGAGTACCTTCGCTCACCTTCTTCATCTGTTTATAGAAGTAGTAAGCGAAACAGAGAGCGAGTACCGACGATATCGGCACAAGCCAGAAGAGTAAATGTTCCATGCTATTGATACGATTAAGGTATGTTTTTCATCGCGCCAAATGTAGATAAAAGCCCGTGTTCGTGCAAATCTTCAGCTGCTTTTTTTGCACTCCGTGCCGATAGTCTGGGACGAGTCGGGGACGATTCTCCTTTGCATGGTGCATCACATTTCTTTTATCGCTATCTTTGTCTTCCGGAAAAAGATTGGTATATATTTATGATTAAGGCTTTGTTTTTTGACATTGACGGGACGCTGGTGAGCTTTCGCACACATGCTGTTCCGGCTTCCACGATTGGTGCGTTGGAGAAGGCCCGTGAGGCCGGTGTGAAGGTGTTCATTGCCACGGGGAGACCCGTTGCGATTATAGATAATCTGAATGCCGTCGAGCACCTCATTGACGGTTATGTGACGACCAACGGTGCCTATTGCTTCGTTGGCGATGAGACCGTGGTCTGCACGTCCATTCCCGAAACCGACGTGCGCGCGATGGCCTCCTTGTCTGACGAGTTGGGATTCGCCTGCGTCTATGTCGGCGAGAAGCACATCGTCCTGCAACATCCGGATGAGATGCTCTACAAGATTTTCTGTGATTATCTCCATGTGCAGCACATGCCCGAGAACCCTCCCCTCGACACCATTTACAGTGAACGCATCATCCAAATCACCCCCATCGTGGACGAGGAGACGGAGCGTCGCCTGCTGCCCCAACTGCCCGGCTGCATCTCGGCCCGCTGGCATCCGGCGTTTACCGACATAACGGCTGCCGGTGCCGACAAGGGCCGGGGCATCGAGCTGATGGCGGCTCGTTTCGGCATAGCCGTCGGTGAGACGATGGCTTTCGGTGACGGAGGAAACGACATCCCCATGCTTCGCAGGGCCGGAATCGGTGTGGCGATGGGCAATGCGTTGCCTTCGGTGAAGGCTGAAGCCGACTACGTCACCACAGCTGTCGACGACGACGGCGTGCGCAATGCTCTCCTTCACTGGGGAGTCATTCGTTGACGGCCTTTGCCGTGTCAGTTCTTTTCATGGCAGGGACTTCTGTCAGCCGGCAGCGTGACAGGGGCAGGGCTGTCGTCATCACGAGAAAAAACAGGCTTGGGTGAAATGGCTGTGTTGCAAGCATTTGCACTTTGGTTGTCGCCGTCATGATGAGGCTGGTGAGCCGACTCCTTTCCGGGCGAGAGCCGAGTCCTTTCCGTGCTCGGCCGGAATCTATGCCGTGTTTGGGCGGCATGGAAGCACGCCCTCTGCGGTGGCAACAGTTGCCCGGAACAGTGCAGATTGTTCCCTCTTGTTGTTGTGAATATTCAAAAGTCGTGCATTCAGGCGATGCCTCCTGCGGCTGGAAACACCTCTGCCCGGCAGCCGCCGGAAGCGGGATGAGAACAAAACGAAACGACCGCCTCGAAGTCAGTCCGGGGCGGTCGTTTCATAATGGTTTCGTTTGCAGAATGTCAGGAGGCAAACCTCACTTTTGCAGCTTGAATCCCAGCTGCATGCCTTCGTAATTTTCAGACACGGAGCTGAAGATGGTGAGCAGGCTGCTGTCCATGAACTTGCTGGCCACGCTGGCAATGCCCTTGGCCAGTTCCAACACGCGGTCGGCGTCATAGACTAAGGTCATGGTGCTTCCACTGAAGCTGACATAGGCCGTCATGCTGAATCCCAGCGAGCCGGTCAGGGCGACGCTCATGTTGTCTGTGTCGAAAGTGTAGGTGCCGGAGGTGCTTTTTCCTGCAATGCTTTGTGAGTAGGTTCCGTCACTGTTGAACGTAAATGAAGTGTTGTCGCTGGTGATGTTCAGCTTGTTGCATGCAGATGTGAGTTCTTCTTCCACCTTGCTTGAGGCCACGGTGCCTCCTGCTTTTGCCAAAAGGTTGTCGCTTTCGAACTTGCAAGACGGGCTGGAGTATTTCCATGTTCCGACGATGCTGCTTTCGTTTACGGTAGATTTACTGATTGCGCTGCTCACACTCTCTGTCAGGGTGCCGAGCAAGCTTTTCAAGTCTTGTGCCTGTGAGGGGACTGCTGTGCAGATGAGCAGAAACAGGCATACACATTTCCATAAATTCATTTTTTTCATATCACTGTTTGTTTTTTAGATAATCTTGCTGCAAAGATAACGTTTCTCTTCCAAGCATTGCAATGTAATTTAACACTTATAATTTAAACTTTCGCTATCTTTGCTGTCTAAGAAAAGGTATTTAAGAGGACAATTATAAAATATAACTATGAAAAACTTATCCAATTTGTTGATGTCGGCAGTTTTACTGTCGGCAGGTGCATTGCCTGTGGCTGCGCAATATCCTGTGATTCCCGATTCGGTGCAGGCTCGTGCAGACCGCGAGCAGGCAGAATTCG
>CAZOKL010000052.1:0-15696 GCA_964580305.1 uncultured Bacteroides sp. | reverse complement strand
TGGCAGAAGACTGCGTGCAGGAAGCCATCCTTCAGGCTTACGAGCAACGCGGTGCATTTGAGTCGGCTTTCTTTTTCAAAGCCTATCTTTACACTTGCATCCGCAACCGCGCTATCTCCATCCTTCGCAAGAGCCGTGCCCAAGAGAACTATCTTGCCGAGCAGGACGATGCGGATGTCGATTTGGTGAACGACTTCATCCGCGAGGAAGTGCTCAATCAGCTCTACAATGCCATCAGTGAACTTCCCGCAGAACATCGCCGCCTTTTCGAACTGAGCTACGAACGCGGGTTGAAGAATGCCGAGGTGGCTGCCGTCCTGCATGTGTCAGAAAGCACCGTTACGAAGTGCAAGGCACAGACCATTGAGTTGCTTCGTGCAGCTTTGCGTCGCAATGGTTGCTATGATTTGCTTCTGTTGCTGAGTTTTCTGCTCGGCGAATAGCCTGTTGTCGTTGGACGTTGTTATCCAAAAATATTTTTAGTTGTTGAGGGTATGACTAATTGAAAGCTGTATTTATATATTGCTTTCATTTTATTAGTTTAGTATTCTATATGATGATAAAATGAAAGCGGTTTTATTTTTCTTGTTCTTTTTGATTGGAAATCCTTTTGTTTTGCGTCATAATGAAATAACTTTGCCTCGTAATAAATCAAAAAGATAGAAAAAACGTTTTATCTTCTATCAAGCTGACTCGTTTATAGGGAGGGAGAGACAGGACAAGCCCCGGCAGGGTATTTGATTCCGCCCTGCCGGGAGACTTATCCGACCTGCTATAGAGGTTGATGACAATATAAAGTATGAGGCCTTTATCGGGGAGTCTCCAATATGAACAGTCTACTGCGTAGTGAAATTACCGACAACTTCAGCGTAAGTTCATGGGTAGAAAGGTTGGCAGGATAACTAATTTGTGTAATGCATGCATTGACAAATGTGATGAGAAAAAAGGATTAATATTATTTATTATTATTATTTTTATGGGAGAAAAAAAGAAAGTAAAAGCCGCGTTGCTGGGCATGCTGGTGGCGTTGCTACCCTTAGGGGTAATGGCACAGAGCCGTGTAGGGGCTTCTGTTGGTGCTGATTTAGTGAGTGGATATGTCTGGCGTGGACAAGATCTGGGTAATGTGAGCATTCAGCCATGTGTGTCACTTGACTATAAAGGTTTGTCGTTGACGGCATGGGGCTCGGTGGGTATCGATAAGGATGACACGAAAGAATTTGACCTCACGCTGGGATATACCACAGGTGGATTTAGCCTTTCGGTTACGGACTATTGGTTTAATGGCGGACCGGGTTATTTCCGTTACGGGGCGAGAAATACTTCTCATGTGTTTGAGGCCCAGATTGGTTATGACTTTGGCTTCCTGGCTCTTAATTGGTATACGAACCTCGCCGGGAATGATGGAGTGAACGATGACGGTGACCGCGCTTATTCGTCCTATTTTAACCTTTCCGTGCCATTCCGCTTGGGAGGATTTGACTGGACGGTTGAAGCAGGTGCCACACCTTGGGCCACAACGTTCTATAATGATGGAGCTGGAGGTTTTGAGGTAACCGACGTGAGTGTAGGAGTGAGCCGTGAGATTCCGCTTACAAGCCGGTTTGCACTGCCGGTTTTTGCCAAGTGCACATGGAATCCTGCTACGGGAGGTGCTTATTTCGTGTTTGGAGTAAGTCTGTAAGGAAAACTTGTAAAAGGATGTTTTTAGGATGCAATACAATGCACGTTATATATAAATTAAACAGAGTATTATTATGAAGAAGATTGAAGCAATCATTCGCCGGAGTCGTTTCGAGAACGTGAAAGAAGCGCTCTTGGCAGCTGACATCGAGTGGTTCTCTTACTACGATGTAAGAGGCGTGGGAAAAATGAGAGAAGAACGGGTTTATCGTGGAGTGATGTATGACACAAGCTCCATCGAGCGCATCCTGCTCTCCATCGTTGTGAGGGAAAAGAATGTGGAGAAGACTGTCAAGGCCGTGATGCAAGCTGCTCGCACGGGCGATATCGGTGACGGGCGCATCTTCATCATTCCGGTGGAGGATGCCATTAGCATCCGCACGGGTGTAAGAGGAGATTCTTCCTTATATAATATGGAAAAAGAAAAATAGGAATTAGTTGACAACCCAATAAAAAACTTGATACGATTATGGATACGACATATTTACTCGACACCGGCAACACGGCATGGATTATAGTTGCCACCATCTTGGTCTTATTGATGACGATTCCCGGCATCGCTCTTTTCTATGGCGGCCTGGTGCGTCAGAAAAATGTACTCAGCATCATCATGCAGAGCATGCTTATCGTTGGCGTCGTGAGCGTGCTGTGGGTGGCTTTCGGTTATAGTTTTGTGTTCGGCACGGGACTGATGGAGGCTGGTAGCCCGTTGGGAGCCGTGATTGGCGGTTTCGACAAAGTGTTCTTGAACGGCATCACTCCGCAAACGCTGACGACAGGCGAAATTCCGGAACTGCTGTTTGTTCTTTTCCAGTGTATGTTTGCCATCATCACACCGGCTTTGATTCTGGGCTCGTTTGCTGAGCGGGTGAAGTTTTCCGGTTTTCTGGTGTTCACTGTGCTTTGGTGTGTGTTGGTTTATATGCCCATGGCCCACTGGGTGTGGGGTGGAGGATTCCTCCAGGAAATGGGAGCAATCGACTTTGCCGGAGGCACCGTGGTTCACATCAATGCGGGTATATCTGCTTTGATGATGGCACTTCTCGTTGGGCGACGCAGCGACTATCGCCCGGGACAGCCTATGATGCCTCACAATGTAACCTTCGTTTTCATGGGCACGGCATTTCTGTGGCTGGGATGGTTCGGATTCAATGCAGGTAGCGGACTGGCTGCCGACGGCATTGCAGCCAATGCGTTCCTCGTCACTCACGTGGCAACATGTGTGGCAGCATTGACATGGATGGTTGTTGACCGCATCTTCAATCGCAAGCCCACGACTGTGGGTGCCTGCACAGGAGCTGTTGCCGGTTTGGTGGCCATTACACCCGCTGCGGGAACAGTCGATTTGCTGGGTGCGTTCGTCATCGGACTTGTTTCTTCACTGGTTTGCTTCTACATGGTGGCAGTCATTAAGCCTAAGTTCGGCTATGACGATACACTTGATGCCTTTGGTGTACACGGTATAGGCGGTATCGTCGGTTCTATCCTTACCGGTGTCTTCGCTACGCAGGCCATCTCTGGCGAAGGAGGAGTGGAAGGAGCATTATTTGGCGACTGGAACCAGTTGGGCATACAAATCTTGGCCACACTCGTATCCATTATCTTCAGCGGTGTGATGACCTTCATCCTTTTCAAGGTGACAGACAAGCTGGTGGGCATCCGCGTAGACAAGCGTGTGGAAGAAGAAGGTCTTGACATCTATGAGCATGGAGAGTCTGCCTACAATCATTGATACAATTAGTAACTTCACAAACCTTTTAAAAATAGCAACAAAATTATGTCAACACTGAGATTCAGAGTCGTAGAAAAGGCTTTCCAGACAAAGCCGCGCGAGGTAGCTACACCCGCTGAACGGCCGAGTGAGTATTTTGGAAAGTATGTGTTCAACCGTGAGAAGATGTTCAAGTATCTGCCTTCGAAAGTGTATGAGCGTCTGGTTGACGCGATGGACAACGGGGCAGCCCTTGATCGCAGCATTGCCGACGAGGTGGCTGCAGGTATGAAACGCTGGGCGATGGAACTGGGCGTCACTCATTACACCCACTGGTTCCAGCCACTGACTGAAGGCACGGCCGAGAAACATGATGCCTTTGTGGAACATGACGGCAAGGGCGGTATGATGGAAGAATTTTCCGGAAAACTGCTTGTGCAACAGGAACCCGATGCCTCATCATTCCCCAACGGAGGTATCCGCAACACTTTTGAGGCACGCGGTTATTCAGCGTGGGACCCCTCATCACCGGTGTTTGTCGTAGACGACACGCTGTGCATTCCCACGGTGTTCATTGCCTACACGGGTGAATCACTCGACTACAAGGCCCCCTTGCTCAAGGCCTTGCGTGCTGTGGACAAAGCAGCCACGGATGTATGTCATTATTTTAATCCCGACGTGAAAAAGGTTGTGGCCTATCTGGGTTGGGAACAGGAATATTTCTTGGTGGACGAAGGGCTTTATGCAGCCCGTCCTGATTTGTTGTTGACCGGCCGCACGCTCATGGGGCATGAGGCTTCGAAGAACCAACAGTTGGAAGACCATTACTTCGGTGCTATCCCCACGCGTGTGGCTGCTTTTATGAAAGACCTTGAAATTCAAGCTCTTGAACTGGGCATCCCCGTGAAGACCCGTCACAACGAGGTTGCTCCCAACCAGTTCGAATTGGCTCCCATTTTCGAGGAGTGCAACTTGGCCGTTGACCACAACATGCTCATCATGTCGCTCATGCGCAAGGTTGCCCGCACACACGGTTTCCGCGTGTTGCTTCATGAGAAACCTTTCAAAGGAGTCAACGGTTCAGGCAAGCACAACAACTGGTCACTCGGCACCGACACCGGTATCCTGCTCATGGCTCCCGGCAAGACTGCAGAAGACAACCTGCGCTTCATCACCTTCGTGGTCAACACGCTTATGGCTGTCTACCGTCACAACGGCTTGCTCAAGGCATCCATCATGAGCGCCACCAATGCTCACCGTCTGGGCGCCAACGAGGCACCGCCCGCCATCATCTCCTCTTTCCTGGGCACGCAGCTCAGCCGTGTGCTTGACCACTTGGAGAGCAGTTCGGAGGACGAACTCGTTGGATTGAGTAGCAAGCAAGGCATGAAGCTCGACATCCCGCAGATTCCGGAGTTGCTCATTGACAACACCGACCGCAACCGCACATCGCCTTTCGCCTTTACGGGCAACCGCTTCGAATTCCGTGCCGTGGGTTCAGAGGCCAACTGTGCCAGCGGAATGATAGCTCTCAACACGGCCCTGGCCGAACAGCTCGTCATCTTCAAACAGGAAGTCGATGCGCTGATAGCCGGAGGCGAACCCAAAGTATCGGCCATCCTGAAAGTGGTGCGCAAGTACATCAAGGAGAGCAAGCCCATCCGCTTCGATGGCAACGGATACAGCGACGAGTGGAAAGCTGAGGCTGAACGCCGCGGATTGGACTGCGAGACAAGCTGCCCGCTCATTTTCGACCGCTATCTGACACCGGAGAGCATCCAGATGTTTGAAACCATGGGCGTGATGACGCGCAAGGAGCTGGAGGCACGCAACGAAGTGAAGTGGGAAACCTATACGAAAAAGATACAAATCGAGGCCCGTGTGCTGGGTGACCTGGTGATGAACCACATTGTCCCCGTTGCCACGGAATATCAGACGAAACTCATTGATAACGTCTATAAGCTGAAAGGCCTCTTCCCTGCCGACCAGGCCGACAATCTGTCTGCCGAGAACAAGGCCATCATCTGCAAGATTGCCGAGCACACGACCTACATCAAGGAACATGTTGATGCGATGGTCGAAGCCCGCAAGGTGGCTAACAAAATTACGGACGAGCGTGAGAAGGCCATTGTCTATCATGACACCATTGCGCCGATGTTGGAGCAAATCCGCTACCACATCGATAAATTGGAACTCATCGTGGACAACCAGATGTGGACGTTGCCCAAATACCGTGAGTTGCTATTCATAAGATAAAAGGAAGAGTACTTAAATTGCCTTGTACTCATGAGCCCCGGGAAGTTGTGATAATTTCCCGGGGTTTTTCGTCTGATAAACAGCTCGGTTGAGCGGGCTCTATTCCGCTCTTACCGGCTCTCCTTTCCGCTTGTGCCGGCCTTCCTTTCCGCTTGTGCCGGCCTTCCTTTCCGCTCTTGTCCGCCCTCCTTTCCGCTCGTTGCCTGCTTTCTTGATGTAAATGTTAAATTATATATCCCGGGCCTGTTGTGATAAAAACAAACCAAATAGAAAGGTTTATGTTTTAAATCGTAAATATTTGCCATATCTAAAAACGAAAATGAAAGCACATTATTCATATGTTTAAATTATTGTTATCGGGCTAAGAATTTTTTTTGTTATTGTTTAGAAGGTGTGCTATATTTGCGTGCATATTGCAATAGTGTCGCTAATATTTAGAACAAAAAGAAATATAATGCCGATGAAATGTATCACTTTGGAAAAAGAGAAGGGAGAAGTGCCGCAATCCGCTTGCGGGCTTTATCGTCCGGAACACGAGCATGACGCTTGTGGTGTGGGCATGATTGTTAATATTCACGGAAACAAGTCGCACGAATTGGTCGATGCCGCCCTCAAGGTGCTTGAAAACATGAAACACCGCGGAGCTGAAGGAGCAGACAACAAGACGGGCGACGGTGCGGGCATCATGGTGCAGATACCCCATGAATTCATCCTCTTGCAGGGGATTCCCGTGCCTGAAAAGGGCAAGTATGGCACCGGGTTGGTGTTTCTGCCCAAAGACAAGGAAGTGCAGGCGGATATTCTGCGGGTAATGATTGAAGAAATCGAGCGCGAGGGACTGTCGCTGATGCATCTGCGGACAGTGCCCGTCAATTCGGACATCCTGGGCAAAAGCGCGCAGGAAACGGAACCGGACATCAAGCAGGTGTTCATCACCGGTGTGTCTGAGGTGGAGGGCTTCGAGCGCAAACTCTACATCATCCGCAAGAAAATCGAGCGTCGCGTGTCGCACAAGGATTTCTACATTGTGTCGCTCTCGAACAAGAACATGATATATAAAGGTATGCTTTCATCGATGCAGGTGCGCGAATACTTCTGTGACTTGACCCAGCCTTACTTCACCAGCGGACTGGCCATCGTGCACTCGCGTTTCAGCACGAACACTTTCCCCACGTGGAGCCTGGCGCAACCGTTCCGCCTCATGGCCCACAACGGTGAGATAAACACCATCCGTGGCAACCGTGGCTGGATGGAGGCTCGCGAGAGCGTGCTCTCAACCCCGCTCCTGGGCAATGTGAAAGACATACGTCCCATTCTGCAACCCAACATGAGCGACAGCGCCTCGCTCGACAATGTGCTGGAGTTTTTCGTCATGTCAGGTCTGAGTCTGCCTCATGCCATGGCAATGCTCGTGCCCGAGTCGTTCAATGACAAGAACCCCATCAGTGAAGATTTGAAGGCGTTTTACGAATATCACTCCATCCTCATGGAGCCGTGGGACGGCCCGGCAGCTCTGCTTTTCAGTGACGGACGCTATGCCGGAGGAATGCTTGACCGCAACGGACTCCGCCCCGCCCGTTATCTGATAACGAAGAACGACATGATGGTGGTGGCTAGTGAGGTGGGTGTCATCAACTTTGACCCGGAAAACATCAAGGAGAAAGGACGCTTGCAGCCGGGCAAGATTCTGATGATTGACACGCAGGAGGGCAAGATTTATTATGACGGCCCGCTGAAGGAACAGCTCGCTTCGGCCCGTCCCTACCGTCAGTGGCTTTCGGCCAACCGCATCGAGCTGGACATGCTGAAGAGCGGTCGCCGGGTGGACAATGCGGTGACAGACTACACCCGGAAACTTCTTGCGTTCGGCTACACGCGGGAAGACATTGAGCGCACCATCACTCCGATGTGTGTGACCGGTGCGGAACCGACGGCCTCGATGGGCAATGACACGCCGCTGGCCGTGCTTTCCGACAAGCCGCAGTTGCTGTTCAACTATTTCCGTCAGCAGTTTGCGCAAGTGACCAATCCGCCCATTGACCCCATCCGTGAGGAGCTGGTAATGTCGCTCACGGAATACATCGGTGCGGTGGGCAGCAACATTCTGTTGCCCGACGAGAGCCATTGCAAGATGGTGCGTCTGCCGCATCCCATTCTGACCAACACACAGCTTGACATCCTCTGTAACATCCGCTACAAGGGCTTCAAAACCGTGAAGCTCCCCATATTGTTCCGCGTGAGCGAAGGCAAGGCCGGGCTCCAGGAAGCCTTGGCCAACTTGTGTCGCCGTGCGGAAGAGTCGGTCAGCGAAGGCGTGAACTACATCATCCTGTCCGACCGCGACATCGACGCCGAACATGCAGCCATCCCGTCGTTGCTGGCTGTCAGTGCGGTGCATCACCACCTCATTGCCGTGCAAAAGCGTGTGCAGACGGCTTTGGTGGTCGAGAGCGGTGAGATACGCGAGGTGATGCACGCGGCTCTTCTGCTGGGCTATGGCGCGAGCGCCATCAATCCCTACATGGCCTTTGCTGTGCTTGACCACCTTGTGAAGCGCGGAGAGGTGCAGATGAATTACGAAACGGCTGAGAAAAACTACATCAAGGCCATCTGCAAAGGACTCTATAAGGTGATGAGCAAGATGGGCATCAGCACCATCCGCTCTTATCGCGGTGCGAAAATCTTCGAGTCTGTGGGAGTGAGCGCGGAGTTACTGAAAGACTATTTCGGAACCACCGTCTCTTCGATAGGTGGCATTCGCCTGAAGGAGATTGCCCGCGACTATACGGCCTTTCACGATGCGGGCTTCGTTCCCGGCGAGGTGGGCGAGTTGCTGCCGCACATCGGGCAGTTCTCCTATCGCAAGGACGGAGAACTCCATGCCTGGAATCCGGAAACCATCAGCAAACTCCAGCTGGCCACCCGCTTGGGAGACTATGCCAAGTTCAAGGAGTTCACCGCGGCTGTCGACAAGAAAGAGCATCCCATATTCCTGAGAGACTTCTTCCGCTTCAAGCGCAATCCCATCCCCGTGGAGCAGGTTGAGTCTGTGGATGACATTGTGAAGCACTTTGTCACGGGAGCCATCTCCTTCGGTGCCATCAGCAAGGAGGCTCACGAGGCGCTGGCGCTGGCCATGAACAAGCTGGGCGCGCGCAGCAACACGGGCGAGGGCGGCGAAGACTCCGTGCGCTTTCACGAGGAGTTCGACGGCATTTCGCTGTGCAGCAAGACAAAGCAGGTGGCATCCGGCCGGTTTGGCGTGACAACCGAATATCTGGTCAATGCTGAAGAAATACAAATCAAGGTGGCCCAGGGCGCAAAGCCGGGCGAGGGCGGACAGCTTCCCGGCTTCAAGGTCAATGAAGTGATTGCGCGCACGCGCCACTCCATTCCCGGCATTTCGCTCATATCGCCTCCTCCACATCATGACATTTACTCCATTGAAGACCTGGCGCAGCTCATCTTCGACCTGAAGAACGTCAACCCGCGGGCACAAATCAGCGTGAAGCTCGTGGCCGAGAGCGGCGTGGGCACCATTGCTGCCGGCGTGGCCAAGGCCAAGGCCGACCTTATCGTCATCTCCGGAGCGGAGGGCGGCACGGGCGCTTCGCCTGCATCGTCGATGCGCTATGCCGGCATCCCGCCCGAAATAGGCCTGAGCGAGACGCAGCAGACACTCGTGCTCAACGGGCTGCGCGGACAGGTGCGCCTGCAAACCGACGGACAGCTCAAGACCGGACGCGACATCATCAGCATGGCGCTGCTCGGTGCGGAGGAGTTCGCCTTCGGCACCACGGCGCTCATCGTGCTCGGATGCGTGATGATGCGTAAGTGCCATGCCAACACCTGTCCGGTGGGCGTGGCCACGCAAGACCCCGTGCTGCGGGCACATTTCCGCGGTCATTACACATACGTGGTGAACTATTTCCGCTTCCTGGCGCAGGAAGTGCGCGAATATCTGGCCGAGATGGGCTTCACCCGCCTGTCCGACATCGTGGGACGGACCGACCTGATTGAGACCGACAGCTCGCAGTCATTGCTCGACTTTACACATATATTACATAAGGTGGACAACGGTGCCGCCCTGCACAATGTCACCGCCCAACAACATGACATCGACCATGTGATGGACGTGGCCATGCTGGCCGCCTCTCGCGACGCGCTCGAACAGCGCAGGGAAGTGTCTCTGGAATACGCCATCGGCAACACAGACCGCTCCGTGGGCGCAATGCTCTCCGGCGCCGTGGCCGCCCGTTATGGCGAGGCCGGACTGCCCGACCGCACCATCCAGGTGAAGTTCAAGGGCTCGGCCGGACAGAGTTTCGGCGCGTTCCTGGCACGAGGCATCAGCTTCCGTCTTGAAGGAGAGGCCAACGACTATCTCGGCAAGGGGCTGAGCGGAGGACGCATCTCCGTGCAACCGCCTGTGAGAAGCGGCTTTGCAGCCGAAGACAACACCATCGCCGGAAACACGCTCCTCTATGGTGCGACGAGCGGTGAGGTCTACATCAACGGTCGTGTGGGCGAACGCTTTGCGGTGAGAAACTCCGGTGCCATTGCCGTTGTCGAGGGCGCGGGCGACCACTGCTGCGAGTACATGACGGGCGGACGCGTCGTCGTGCTGGGCGAGACAGGGCGCAACTTTGCTGCCGGTATGAGCGGCGGTGTGGCCTATGTGTGGGACAAGAACGGCAACTTCGACTATTTCTGCAACATGGACATGGTGGAACTCTCGCTGCTTGAAGACAGCGCGGCACGCAAGGAGCTGCACGAACTTGTCCGTCAGCACTATCTCTACACGGGCTCCGAGCTGGCGCGCACGATGCTCGACGACTGGAACCACTATCTGAGTCAGTTCATCCAGGTGACGCCCATCGAGTATAAGAAGGTGCTCGCCGAAGAGCAGATGCGCAAGCTCCAGGAAAAAATTGCCGAAGTGCAGCGTGACTACTAACCGTGCGTGGTGAAGAGTGGCGAATGATGGAATGAAGAACCGTGCCTCCGAGGCCCTTCCCCATCCGCCATTCTTCCATTCTTCATCGGGCAAAGAAACATCATTCATCATCCTTAATTCTTCAATTAAACAATATGGGAAATCCTAAAGCATTTCTGACTATACCGCGCCAGGAGGCGGAATACCGCCCGATTCACGACCGCATTACCGACTTCGGAGAGGTGGAGCAGACGCTCAACACCGGCGCACGCAAGCTGCAAGCATCCCGCTGCATGGACTGCGGCGTACCTTTCTGTCACTGGGCCTGCCCGTTGGGCAACCGCCCGCCCGAGTTCCAGGACGCACTTTTTAAGGGAAAATGGCTCGAAGCCTACGAGATTCTGTCACAGACGAACGACTTTCCGGAGTTCACCGGGCGCGTGTGCCCGGCGCTGTGCGAGAAGAGCTGCGTGCTCAAGCTCAGCATGGATGCCCCCGTCACCGTCCGTGAAGACGAGGCCGCCATCATTGAAGCCGCCTTCCGCGAGGGCTATGTCGTTCCCCGCCAGTATGCACGCAACGGACGGAGCGTGGCCGTCATCGGCAGCGGCCCTGCGGGACTGGCAGCCGCCAACCAGCTCAACCGGCTCGGCTATGCCGTCACCGTGTTCGAGCGGCTGGAGCAGGCAGGCGGACTCCTCCGCTTCGGCATTCCCAACTTCAAGCTCAACAAGCCCATCATTGACCGCCGCCTGCAAGTGATGGAGGCCGAGGGCATTGTCTTCAAGATGAATGCCGACATCGACCTCACGCACCTGCCCGAGGGCTTCGATGCCTACTGCATCTGCACCGGCACGCCGCAGGCGCGCGACCTGCCCATCCCGGGCCGCGAGCTGAAGGGCATCCACTTTGCCCTCGACATGCTGGCCCAGCAGAACCGCGTGCTCGCCGGCCAGACATTCTCCAAGGAACAGCGCGTGACGGCACGCGGCAAACACGTGCTCGTCATCGGCGGAGGCGACACGGGCAGCGACTGCATCGGCACGAGCCACCGTCAGGGAGCGGTGAGCGTGACGCAGATTGAAATCATGCCGAAGCCCCCCGTGGGCGAAAATCCGGCCACACCCTGGCCGCAGTGGCCCGTCGTGCTCAAGACCACGAGCAGCCATGAAGAAGGGTGCACACGGCGCTGGAGCCTGTCGTCGACGCGCTTCATCGGGCGTAACGGAAACGTCTCTGGTGTCGAAGTGGAAGAAGTGGAGTGGGTTCCGGCTGCCGACGGCGGACGCCCCGTGATGAAGCCCACAGGCCGGAAAGAAGTCATCAAGGCCGACCTTGTGCTGCTGGCCATGGGATTCCTCCGCGCAGAACTTCCGCCCCTGCCGCCCAATGCCTTCGTGGCCGGCGACGCCACATTGGGGGCAAGCCTCGTGGTGCGCTGCATCGCCTCGGGCAGAAAGGCAGCTGCCGACATTGACAATTACATTCGTTCAAAATCACTTAAATAACAACCAATCATCCTGCCGGCCATCCGTGCCGGGACTGCCTTTGCAGGTGCCTGTGCGCCTGTGAACGGAAGCCTGCCCGTGTGCCGAAAAAAATCATGCCCGTCTTTCCTGAAAAAGACGGGCATGATTGGAGTGAATCACAGCCGTGATTCGGCAAAAAGACGGGCATGATTTTTTCAGCCTCCCGCCGTGGACTCCGCGGAGCGCACCGGAGCGGGTGGGGCGGCAGGGCATAAATCAAGAAACATCATGTGCGGAATAGTAGGAATATTCAACATTAAACAGCAGACGGCCCCGCTGCGCACCAAGGCGCTGACGATGGCCAAGAAAATCCGCCACCGCGGCCCGGACTGGAGCGGCATCTATTGTGGCGGCTCGGCCATACTGGCCCACGAGCGACTTTCCATTGTCGACCCGCAGAGCGGAGGGCAGCCCCTCTACTCGCCCGACCGCCGGCAGGTGCTGGCGGTCAACGGTGAGATTTACAACCACCTTGCCATCCGCGGGCGCTACAAGGGCAGTTATCAGTTCCTCACGGGAAGCGACTGCGAGGTCATCCTCGCCCTCTACCGCGACCGCGGTGTCGATTTCCTGGAAGAGCTGAACGGCATCTTCGCCTTTGCGCTCTATGACGAGGAGCGCGACGAGTTCCTCATTGCCCGCGACCCCATCGGCGTCATACCTCTTTATATAGGCTACGATGCCGACGGCACCATCTACTGCGCCAGCGAGCTGAAAGCCCTCGAAGGCCAGTGCGAGCGCTACGAACCCTTCCCTCCCGGACACTATTACTGGAGCCGCACGGGGCAGATGACGCGCTGGTATCACCGTGACTGGGCCGACTATGAGACCGTGAAGGACAACCCCGCCTCGGTGCAGGAGCTGCGCGAGGCCCTGGAGGCTGCCGTGCGCAGGCAGCTGATGAGCGACGTGCCCTATGGCGTGCTGCTCTCCGGCGGGTTGGACAGCTCCATCATCTCGGCAGTGGCCAAGAAATACGCCTCCCGCCGGGTGGAGACGGGCGGGGCACAGGAGGCCTGGTGGCCGCAGCTCCACTCGTTTGCCGTGGGCCTGAAGGGCGCGCCCGACCTGCTCAAGGCGCGCGACGTGGCCGCCCACATCGGCTCCGTCCATCACGAGATAAACTACACCTTGCAGGAGGGTCTGGACGCCCTGCGCGACGTCATCTACCACATTGAGACCTACGACGTGACCACCGTGCGTGCCTCCACGCCGATGTATCTGCTGGCCCGCGTCATCCGGAGCATGGGCATCAAGATGGTGCTCAGCGGCGAGGGGGCCGACGAGGTGTTCGGCGGCTACCTCTACTTCCACAAGGCGCCCGACGCGCGTGCCTTTCATGAGGAAACCGTGCGCAAGCTCTCGAAGCTCCACCTCTATGACTGCCTGCGGGCAAACAAGTCGCTCTCGGCATGGGGCGTGGAGGGGCGCGTGCCGTTTCTTGACAAGGAGTTCCTCGACGTGGCCATGCGGCTCAACCCCGCGGCGAAGATGTGCCCCGGGAGCACCGTGGAGAAGCGCATCCTGCGCGAGGCCTTTGCCGACATGCTCCCCGAAAGCGTGGCATGGCGGCAGAAGGAGCAGTTCAGCGATGGCGTGGGCTACAGCTGGATTGACACGCTGAAAGACATGACCTCGCGTGCCGTGACTGACGACGAGATGCGCCGTGCGGCCGAGCGTTTCCCCGTCAATCCGCCACAGAACAAGGAGGAGTATTACTACCGCCTCATCTTTGAAGAATATTTTCCCAGCGAGAGCGCCGCGCGCAGCGTGCCCAGCGTGCCCAGCGTGGCCTGCTCCACAGCCGAGGCCCTGGCCTGGGATGCCTCTTTCAAGGGCATGAACGAGCCCAGCGGCCGCGCCGTGGCCGGCGTGCACGAGGATGCCTACAAGTGAGCCTCCCGCCCCCGTTGAAAAACCCGCACAGATGTTCTGCACGCAGAGCGCCTGTGCGGGTTTTGTTTTTGCCCCCTCCTTTCGGGGCACGGGCGCAAAGGAGGCCGGGCGCAGGCGGAAAGGAGGCCGTCCGTGAGCGCCCTCCTTTCCGCTCACGGGCCGCATGGAGGGCCGCCGGAGCAGGAGTGCAAGAGGGTGTTTTTCAGCCGTTTGCATTTTTACACTTTCTTTAGGAAGCCGCGGCGGGGCCGAACCGCTGAAAAATGCGAACTTTGCTGAGAATAATCACAACCGCTTATGAAAAGAATCTTGTCTCTTGCCCTGTGCACGGCCATCGCCGTGTCGGGCTGCACCTCGCAGGGCGGCATTGCCGGCGACCCGGCTGCCGTGATGCTTGGTGCCAATATCGGCGGACTGACGGGCGCCATCGTGGGCTCCTCTTCCGGTCCGCGTCATCATGCCGGCCGCGGTGCCCTGGTGGGCGCGCTGGTGGGCACCGTGGCCGGAGCGGCCATTGCCAGTGCCGCCACGTCCGGGCAGCCGGAGGAGGATGCCTATGCCGTCCGCACCCGGCCTTACCGTGAACCCGAGCGCGTGCCTCACCGCCGCGGGGTGCCCGTCCCGGAGCTGGAAATACGAAACATCCGCTTCATTGACGACAACCGCAACCACGTCATCGAGTCGGGCGAGGAGGCGAAAATCATCTTCGAGGTGGTCAACGTCGGGCAGGCCGACGCCTTTCATGTCACCCCCGTCGTGGCCGAGAAGAGCGGGCTGAGAAACCTCTCCGTCTCGGCGCCCGTCACCCTGGAGTGCATCCCCGCGGGCGACGGCATCCGCTACACGGCCCTCGTCCGTGCCGGCAGGATGCGCCGGGGTGAGGCCGTCTTTCACGTGACGGCGCTCGATGCCGACGGCTTGACGGTGGCCGCGCGTGAGTTCGCCATCCCGGTGGAAAGGTAGCAAATTGTCACCCCCCCCTATATATAAATAAGGTGTCAAAAAGTCACAAAAGAGAGCGGGTTTAGGTGCTTGTTGATACTTTCTGACGCCAAAAACGACGTTCTTGTGTTAAAAGGCAATGTTAAACAACATTTTCTTCCTTAAAATTTTCAGTCTTTAAAAAATAGTACTTAGCTTTGCAAACGAGAATTGATTTCTGCAAACTAAGTTTAACTAAACAAGATGTTATGAAAAGAAGAAGATTAATGTTATGGTTAGTCTGTCTCCTTGTGTGGGGGGGGGTAGACTTCGTGATGGCTCAGACATCTCCTGTCAGGGGTGTAGTGACTTCCGCTGAAGATGGCGAGCCGGTAGTAGGAGCTTCTGTCATGGTGAAAGGCACCAATCTGGGAACGATTACCGATATTGACGGTCGGTTCACAATCAACAACGTTCCGGGTGCAGCCAAGACACTGCAAATTTCATTCGTCGGAATGAAGCAGCAGGAAGTGGAAATCAAACCGGGAACAATCAATGTCATTCTGCAACCGAACACGGAGCTGCTTGACGAGGTGGTGGTGACCGCCATGGGTATCACCCGTTCGGAAAAATCGTTGGGCTATTCGGCCACAACGGTCGGCAATGAAGAGCTTGTGGGCGCACGCACCACCAATGTGCTTGACGCCCTGGCCGGTAAGGTGGCAGGTGTGCAGGTGAACTCCACCTCCAGCAACCCCGGTTCA
>CAZOKL010000051.1:2300-15927 GCA_964580305.1 uncultured Bacteroides sp. | reverse complement strand
TATTGTTCAATAATACACACATTTGTTTGCGCAAAAGTAGGCATTTTAAGGAGGGCAGGCAAATGTTGTGTTGCAATTCTGCCGATTTATGAGACACAGACACGTGCGAGAAAAACAAATCTCCCTGACAACACGTTCCGTGCTGCCAGGGAGGTTTTAATGTTTATGGACTAAATGGCTTGAATATTAATAGCCATTCGTGCCAAACTCTGCCGCATTGGCTATCTGGTCGAGGAATGATTGCGGTATCGGACGCACTTCATTCTTTCCATCCTCAAAGTTCGTGTCAGGATTTGTTTCTGACAGATAAGAGTGATTCAACTTGCCCAATCGCTTCAAGTCATACCAGCGCCACTGTTCTCCGGCTAATTCACGTCCTCGCTCAGCTGTGATAAAGTCCAATGTCATATCACTTTCCGACACTTGCATCTCAGAGGTACGCCCCGTCACAGCAGCTCTGTCACGAATAGTCTGCACATAGTTCAAAGCGACTGAAGTCTGATTCAGACGGATGGCAGCTTCGGCTGCTACCAAATAAATGTCTCCTAACCGCAGAATCGGGAAATTTCCCATATTATACTGCGCGTTATTATACATATAATATGTGGGAGAGAATTTCTTCATCGCCGGATGCAACTGATACCGGTATGCATCATCAGTCACATACGTTCCATCTGCCTGAAACATGTCTGAGGGATCGCTCACAAAACAAGGCATCATGCGCTTTTCCTCTTCCGGAATTGTCCAATTAGGGAAGAAAAGGGCCAGGCCTTCATCATTGTCCATGTTGATGACCTCTTCTATGTAACGACTACTGCTGCCCCAACCAATTGCAGAATAGTAGTTCAAATCAGCGGCCTCCGTCGAGTTTTGTGCCACAGCCGTACCACTTATTACATGTCCGGCCAATGACGGGTCTTTGTCATAGTTCGTACACATATCGGAAGTGATTTCCTTGTCATTCGTTGCATAAATCTTGTAAAAGAATGTTGTGGCATAGCGCGTATCCGCAGGGTCTTCCACAGGTTCAAATATAGAAGTCAGGCAGTAGAGTGTAGGCTTCCAGCCACGGTCGTTGCCACGTCCATAACGGAAACTGCGTGTTTCAACTCCCCATGTATTAGCCAAATTCTCATTAAACAAATATTTTTGCATCGTTCTGCCTCGGTTCCATGATTCCGGGTTCATTCCTCCTTCATGGTCTACGTATTCCACAAAAAGCCATTCAGTATTGTCCTTATTGTTTGCATCATCCCACAGTTTTTCAAAGCCGGAGGTTGTTGCATCACTCGTGTACAACGCACAGTTATATGTGTCTTGGTTATTTATGAGTTCTTGGGCAGTTTCCAATGCCAGGCGTGAATATTCTTCCTCGTCGCCCAGGCGGGTTCTCTGCAAATAGACTTTTGCCAGCAGTGCATACGCAGCCTTCTTTGTTGCCCGCCCTATTTCTGTCTGCTCATACGGCAAATGTTCCTTAGCGTAATTCAAATCAGAAATAATCAGGTCATAAAACTCTTCCTCAGTCGAGCGGGTAGCCGTGGTGGGGATGCCATCGACAGCCACGCAGTTCATGTTCAACACACAGTTACCCCACTGCTCCACTATATTAAAGTTTGCCCAAGCACGCAAGAAATATGCCTCGCCCAGTTTTATTTCTTTGTCACTCTCACTCATATCCTCCACCACATCGGCATAGTAAATGGCGGTATTACACAGATTGACAGTTCCGTATAACGCATTCCAGAACTTTTGCAATGTACTGGCCGATGTCGTCAAATCAGTCCCATACCATGACAAACCCGTTTCGGTGGTTTCAGTAGTCCATAAGTCCGTACCCATTTCCATGGGAGCTATGCCATCAAGTTTTCCATAAAGCGTATAGATGTTCTCATAACAAGAATTCAACAACCCTTGATAATTGGAACTCTCCGTAAACGCTACCTCCAAATCAACAGCCGAATAGTTGATGCCTTCGTCCAAATCGCACGAAGAAAAAACTCCCGTCGCAACTATAGCCGTTCCAAACAGTATTCTTGTAAATCTTTGTTTCATTTTGTTTATCCTTTTAATTAGTTTAGAAAGATACATTCACGCCAAACACCATTGTTTTATACAAGGGGAAGCTGTCACTACCGTTTGTTTCAGGATCCATATCTTTCAACAAATGGCTCTTTGACCAGATGAAGGGATTGTAGACCGTGGCATAAAAACGACAACGTGACAATCCAATCTTGTTCAGTACTTTCTTCGGCAGACTATATCCCAATGTAATGGTCTTAATCTTTAAATAAGAACCATCAACATAGCTGAGAGAGCTCAGGCCCGGAGTATCATTGTCTCCCGTAACGTTCGGGCGCGGAAAATCATTGGTCGGATTTTCCGGTGTCCAATAATTATAGTTAGAAGGAATATTAATCTGTCCATAGCTGAAATAACCCAACAATGAGGCATTGATTGTCTGTCCCCACCGCATATTCATGAAGACTGTCAAATCAAAATCCTTGTACGTAAAGGTGTTCTGGAATCCAAGAGTCCAATCAGGAGTCGTATGTCCCAATATTTGGCGGTCATTATCGCTTATTGAATAGACATTATCTGCTGTATATACATTGCCATCTGCATCTGTATATACGCCGGTAGATGTATGCGTCAGTCCCGGCACATCAATTTTCACATCGCCCGGAACAGCACCAAACACGGCTGCATCTTCTTCTTCGCCAAGTTGCCAAATACCAATCTTCTTTAATCCATATAACGTGTTCACAGGTTCGCCAATGAACAATCCTTCAGAAATCAATTCATCCACAGTCGTTCCACTACCCAAATCGATGCTTTCAACCTTTTCCTTGTTCCAGGCAAAAGTCAAAGTGGAATTCCACGTAAAATTCTTGGTTTCTATGTTTCTGGAATTCAATGTCAGCTCAACGCCTCGGTTGGAAATCTCTGCAATGTTCTGCATCATCGTATATGCAGAATTGTTTGCCGAGGCATATACACCATAGGCCGTGGGAAGGTCACGTTGCCACAATACGTCTTTCGTGTCAGTATAATAGTAATCCACCGACAAGTCTACACGATTATTGAACAAACCGACATCCAAACCAACGTTTGTGTTATAAGACTTCTCCCAGCCTAAATCCACATTTCCGATGGCTTGTGCCAACACGTAACTGCTCACAGTTCCCGAACCTAAATTCAGAGAATTATCTGAATTCGTAATTTGGGTGGTTATTTGATAAGGATCAATGTTGGCATTACCCGTCACACCATAACCGACACGCAACTTCAGGTTGCTCAACCATCGCTGGGTGGAGGCCATAAACGGCTCGTCAGAAATACGCCAACCGACAGACACGGCGGGGAAAGAATCCCATTTGTTATACAGCTGGGAAGCACCATCCCAACGGTTGGACACAGAGAAGAGATAACGGCCCAGGAAGCTATAATTCAAACGAATGGCATAAGACATCTTTTTTGTCTGTTCGTAACCAGACGTCACAGTCGGATTGCTTCCGTCAGCTAAATTAAAGTAAATGAACTGATCATATCCAAGATTTTCATTGTATGCATAACTGTTTTCTGACTGCGAATGAGCATACTCCGTTATACCTGTAATGGTAAAATCATGTTTGTCGGCCAAACTGAAATTATAAGTAAGGACGTTCTGCCACGTATAATTATAAGCCAAACTCGTCGTGTATGAAGCGTTTTTATTGGCTGTGCCAGAACCTGTTAAGACGAGGTATGTATTCTCACTGGAATATTCTCCGGTACGCGAAGACGTAATCGTAGTTCCCAGCGTGGACTTAAAGGTCAATCCTTCCAGCGGAGTAATTTCTATGTAAGGATTAATCGTTGCACGAAGGGCTTTCCGGTTGTTTTTATACACACCCGACACATCATCTGCCAAAAGGTTTATCGCATTACGAGAAGTCAATCCATCAACCGGATACACATTGATATCGCCATTCTCGTCATACACATCACCTAAAGGCAATGTCGAGAAAGCACGGTTGATGCGGCTACTGCGCCGGTCACGATTCGTAAAGGCGAAAGTGGACTGAATGCCGGCTTTCAACCACTTGGTCGCAGTCAGTGTAGCACCGGTACGCATTGAGTATGTGTCGTTTTCATCATGGCGATAGACACCTTGCTCTCCAACATAACCCAATGAAAAATAGCCGTTCAGTTTCTCTGTTCCGCCGCGAAGGTTAATGCTGTAATTTTGAGACGTTCCTGTGCGCAAAGTTTCATCCACCCAGTCTACCCACTTATTGTTTTGGATGTAAGGCAGGACAGCTTCAGGATTCAGACCGTAGGCCGACAACAACGCACTTTGGCTCGCTGAATTACTTCCCGTCGAAGCCAGATAGCCTTCTTCCAGATAGTCCAACCAGGCCTGGCCGGTCAATGCCGAAGGATATTGCGGTGATGTGTTCACACCATAATAGGCATCAAAATCCACCTGAATCTTTCCTTGTGTTGCCTGCTTGGTTGTCACAAGAATCACACCATTTGCTCCGGCAGAACCGTAGATAGCCGTTGAGGAAGCATCTTTCAACACCTCGATTGACTCTATGTCATTCGGATTAAGCGTATCAATGTTTCCTGCAATGCCGTCAATGATGTACAAGGGTTCATTGCTGGCTGTCAACGAACGGTTACCACGAAGCAACACTGTGGGAGATTCTCCTGCACGACCGGATGAGCGGGAAATGTCCAAACCTGCAATCTTTCCTTGCAAGGCTTCCATCGCATTTGCAACCGGAGCCATCTTAATGTCTTCACTTTTCACTGACGAGATGGCACCTGTCAAATCGCGTTTCTTCATAGTACCATAACCGATGACCACCACTTCGTCGAGCAGTTGGTTGTCCGGTTCCATCCGTACGACCATGTTACCGGAAGTAATCCGCACGGTATGGGCCTTGTAGCCCACATACATCAGCTGGAGTTCAGTCGCTCCCGACGGGACATCAAGCCTGAAATTACCATCAAAGTCAGTGATGGTGCCCTTTTGCGTACCTTTTACCAACACCGAAACACCAATCATCGGTTCACCGTTCTCATCCAGAACTTTTCCGGTGACGTTTCTTGTTTGCTGAACTTCTTGAGGATTTGACGATTTTAATTCCCCTCCCCACGCATTTCCTGCGGCCAACGGAAGAGAAAACAATGTAGCTGACAACCCCCAAACAAAGAGTGAACGACCACAGATACGGGTCTTCATAGCATCATCTTTCGGATGCACAGATCTAGTTCTACGTTCCATGTTTTCTAGGTTAACAAATAAAAATAATTAATTAGTCTTCTGAATGCAAAGATAACAATAATCTATATTAAACAAACTTTTCAAACAGAAAAACTGTAAAACAGTTAGACTTTTAACATTTGTGCCATATTAAAAGTTGTGTAGCTATAAAATGACAACCGCAACGCATGGCGCCAGACGAACGAAAAAGCCGCAGAACATCCACCATTAACATCGTGTATGCACAGCCTTAACTGCGCTCTCGGCCGGATAGGAATCGGGGCACGGGCCGACTCCTATCCGTGCTCGCCCGGCCTTAAGGCCCACATTTCTCCTATTCCTTATTATATAAATGTATGCGAAAAACCATCACTTTCTGTTCTGAAACAAGCCTCGTCAGAACACTGACAAGACATGACATCATGTATGATTTTGCGGAGGGAGGGGAGATTTGATTTGTGAATTTTATCAGACAGATATAATATCAAGAGTGTGAAGTGCTTATGACACAATTATGGACAGAGTGAATTGCGATTACGACAGGTGAGGCGCAAAAAACGATAAAAAAAAACAGAGCTGCGTCAAAATGAGGTTGAGATACAAAGTCACAGAGTTTTTATTACCTTCTGGTTACAACATACATCCTCTGTGCGTTGCGTCTCTATGATTTTTCTCATTTTGACACAGCTCCATCTGCCTTCGGCATCAGACTGCGAATATGGCAGAGAGAGAAACAGAAAAAGGCATCACAGCGCAGCCTTCATCGCATCCACCATTTGCTGATATTCAGCCTCGGTGAGATAGACCTTGCCGGGGTTCATCTGGAAGACGCCTCCGTAGTCGGGGCCGTCCACATACTTGGGTGCAAGGTGGAAGTGCAGGTGAGAGAGCTTGTCGCTGTAAGCGCCATAATTGATTTTCTCCGGCTGGAACACCTTGTGCATGGCGCGGGTGACACGGGCCACATCGGCCATGAAGGCGTTGCGCTCTTCGTCACTCAGTTCACAAAGGTCATCCACATGGCCGTTATATGCCACCAGGCAACGCCCGCGATAAGTCTGCTCCTTGAAGAGGAACACACGCGAAACACTCAGATGAGCGATTTCAATCATTAAATCATGCAAAACCTTATTGTTCTGGCAATAAAGGCAATCGTTAGGGTTACTTCTCATAATGTCTTTTTTTATTTAAATAATTAATTAAGCATTCTTTTTAAAATCAATGTTCAATGGAGACAATCCAGACATTCCGTTTCAACATTTGGCAACGAGTTCCGCAATCTTGACAACCACGTTCATGGCCTTTTCGATGGACTGGATGGGAACAAACTCATAGCGCCCATGGAAATTCAGTCCTCCTGCGAAAATGTTCGGGCAAGGCAATCCCTTGAATGACAGTTGTGCTCCGTCTGTTCCACCACGGATGGCTTTCACTTTCGGGGTCACACCGGCTTCTTCCATTGCATGGGAAGCAATGTCGATGACATGCATCACCGGTTCAATTTTCTCCCGCATGTTGTAATATTGGTCTTTCAGCTCCACAGTCACCGTGCCTTCACCATACTCGGCATTCAAAAAATCGGCCACACGCTGCATCTGGCGTTTGCGAGCTTCGAATTTGTCACGGTCGTGGTCACGAATGATGTATGACATCGTGGTCTGCTCCACTTCTCCTTTCATGCCAATCAGATGGAAAAAGCCTTCATAATCTTGCGTGTGAGACGGGGTTTCCACTTGAGGCAACAGAGAAGCAAACGCATTGGCCACAAGCAAGGAATTAATCATCTTATTCTTGGCATATCCCGGGTGCACATTGCGTCCTTTAACAATGACTTTGGCGGAAGCTGCATTGAAATTTTCAAATTCCAACTCTCCCACTTCGCCGCCATCCATTGTGTAAGCAAAGTCACAACCAAACTTCTCCACATCAAACTTGTGTGCTCCCAGGCCGATTTCTTCATCCGGATTGAATCCTATGCGAATCTTTCCGTGCTTGATTTCGGGATGTTCCATCAGATAAGCGACGGCCCCTACGATTTCGGCAATGCCGGCTTTATCATCAGCTCCCAACAACGTCTTGCCGTCGGTCACAATCAGGTCTTCTCCCTTGTGATCAAGCAGTTCAGGGAACTGTTTTGGTGACAGCACAATGTTTTCCTCGGCACAAAGCACGATGTCAGTGCCGTCGTAGTTGTTCACAATACGGGGATTAACATGTTCGCCGCTCATGTCCGGGCTGGTATCCATATGGGCGATGAATCCCACCACTGGTACGTCTTTATCTGTGTTTGATGGCAGAGTGGCAAACAAATAGCCATTCTCGTCCAATGAAATTTCTTTCAACCCCAAGGCTTCAAGTTCACTTTTCAGATACTTGGCAAACACCATTTGTTTGGCTGTACTCGGAGTGGTCTGTGAGTCTTCACTTGACTGAGTGTCAAAGCTCACATACTTCAGAAAACGTTCTATTACTGTCATAGTGCTATTAATATTTTAAGATTAAACGATTTTTTTTAGAAATGACTGCTGTTGTCAAAGCCGTGTGTGCAGACTTTGCACTTAAAGTATGCCGATGGGGAACAGAGATTTGTCACGCAACCTTTTGTTGAAACTGTTCCAAAAAAACTTCCCATAACCAAATAATGCAAGTTTTTAGGTTAGATAATCATAGTGGGCTTCAAAAATACCTATTTCTTTGAGATTGTTTGGTTTTCCAAAGGTGTTTTTTGACCTGTGGCAAGAAAAAGAACAGTTTATCCGAAAAAAACATGAAAGAATATTAGCAGATTTTTCAAAAACAGTTAAAAACTATTCTGATTTTATTCATCACAAGCGGAAATCGACCGGCAAGACATAGAGAAATCGTACCGGCTTGCCGTCTCTGCGTCCCGGACGCCAAGAAGGCATCAGTTTCACTACCCGCAACGCCTCTTTGTCCAACACGGGTGAAACGCTTTCCACTACACGAAAATCGGACAGTTTTCCATCTGCCTCCACAATGAACTGCACCCGGACGCATCCTTGCACTTTCTCGTCCACAGCCGCAGCGGGATAGCGCACGTGGCGAGAGAGGAAACGCATGCAGGCTGCATCCCCTCCGGGGAAACATGGTAAAGTATCCGGCTGCACAACGCCCGATGAAGGTTCGGCCCTGATGGACAAGTCAATGACTTCCTGTCCTTCCAGCACAGACGATGCCGTTGCCAACTGAAGGGCTTCCCTGATGTCTTCTCGAAGCCCGAACAGCACACTGCTGTCCACCGCCTCCACCCTGCTGACATCAGTCTGCCGGACATCACTGTGAAATGAATATGCAGGCAACATGTCTGTAACCGTCTCCGGCAGATCAAGCGGTGGCAATTCGCTTTCCGACGGCAAGCGTGACAAATCCTCTATCTGTGGCAAATCAGCAGACACTTCTTCCACCGTCTTCCACTGAAAAGCGATGTAAGCGACCACGAGGACAATCACCAGCCCGATGGTGAAACGTAACCCCCATCGCCGTTCCAAATCGACATGTGAAGACTTTTTGATTTCCATTCGACAAAAGTAACTCATTTTGCCTATACCCCGAAAAGAAAGGCAAGGCTTATTCATTTTTTATCCCTATCTTTGAGCGCTCAAGCAGAAAAAGGCTTTCAGAACTGTGCTTGAGAATTCTTTAACATCAACATATTTTTTCATTATGAAGAAGATCATAATTGCCATCGATGGATTTTCCTCATGCGGCAAAAGCACTATGGCCAAAGACTTGGCCCGCGAAGTAGGCTATATCTACATTGACAGCGGAGCGATGTATCGAGCCGTGACCCTATACAGTCTGCGCAAAGGTTATTTCACGGAGCAAGGCATCGACACGGAAGCCCTGCGGTGCGACATGCAGAACATCCATATATCTTTCGAACTCAATCCGGCCTCCCAACGCCCTCAAACATATCTGAATGGAGAAAATGTGGAAAGCGACATTCGTGGAATGGAAGTGTCGTCACATGTCAGTCCCATCGCAGCGCTGGGATTCGTGCGGGAAGCACTCGTCCGTCAGCAACAGCAGATGGGAGAATCAAAAGGCATTGTCATGGACGGACGCGATATCGGCACAGCCGTCTTTCCACATGCTGAACTGAAAATCTTTGTGACAGCCTCGGCTCAAATCCGGGCACAACGCCGCTACGACGAACTGAAAGCCAAAGGACAGCCGGCCAGCTATGAGGAAATATTGAAGAATGTGGAAGAACGCGACTATATCGACCAACATCGCGAAGTCAGCCCTTTGCGCAAGGCTGACGATGCCATCCTGCTGGACAACAGCCACATGAGCATCGCAGAGCAAAAAGCATGGTTATTGGAACAATTTAAGCGCGTAACGGAGGCATGAAACAAATTGAAATCGACAACGAGTCAGGATTCTGCTTCGGCGTGACCACAGCCATCAAAAAGGCAGAAGAAGAACTGAAGAAAGGCACTCCGCTCTATTGCTTGGGCGACATCGTCCACAACGGGCGTGAGTGTGAACGTCTAAAACAATTGGGCCTCATCACCATCAACCATGACGAGTTCCAACAGCTGCACAATGTGAAAGTGCTTTTGCGGGCTCATGGGGAACCACCTGAAACCTATGAGACCGCCCGACGAAACAACATCGAAATCATCGATGCCACGTGCCCCGTGGTGCTTCAGCTCCAGAAACGAATCAAGAAAGAATATAACCTGAAGAGCGAGCATGAAAAGCAAATCGTCATCTACGGCAAAAATGGACATGCAGAAGTGTTGGGTCTCGTAGGACAAACGGAAGGAAAAGCCATCGTTATCGAATCATTGGAAGAAGCCAAACAACTGGATTTCACGAAAGACATACGACTCTATTCACAAACGACCAAATCACTGGAAGAATTCTGCCAAATTACAGATTACATTCAGCGACACATCGCTCCGGAAGCGACATTCAAGTCATTTGACACCATCTGCCGCCAAGTGGCCAACCGCATGCCAAACATACGCAAATTTGCCAAACAACATGATCTAATATTTTTCGTAAGCGGAAAAAAGAGTTCAAATGGCAAAATCCTTTTCAGCGAATGCCAAAAAGTGAATTCAAACTCTTATTTGGTGGACGATCCAAGCGAGATAGACTTCTGTTTGGTGGAACATGCCGACATTATTGGCATCTGTGGAGCGACGTCCACTCCCAAATGGCTCATGGAGGCCTGTCGTCAAGCCATCCTGACACACACGATTTGAGGTTATTAGAGGTAAATTCGGATGGAAAGGAATTCTTATTCGTTTCATAATCAAAATTCAGTTAATAAAAAGAGGATGGCCCAAGACTTTCCAGTTCGATAAACCTAATTATAGATAGCGCATCGGGGAATTCTTACCGAAGATGCACATCTTATTATTAGTATAAGGTAAATAATCTCCCGTTGAAAATATATGTCTGGCAGCTCACTGTTTTTATGATTTCGCTATCTTTGCAGGGGGCTATTAAAATCAGGAATGTGTGATAACGTTGTTTGCGATTTTAGTAGCAATGATAGGGATAGGGATAGGCACTGGATGCTGTCTGACATGTCTCGAGAACAAAATTCCCATGAAGTAAATGTGCAACTTAAATAAAACAATAGCTAATAGTATGAAAGGTAAGATTTTAGTAACGGGAGGTACCGGATATATCGGTTCTCATACGGTGGTGGAGCTCCAGCAAAGCGGATATGAAGTTGTCATCGTGGATAATCTCTCCAATTCACGTGCTGACGTGGTGGACTTTATCGGACAGATTACCAATATACGTCCGACTTTCGTACAAGCCGACTGCCTCGACCGTCAGGCCTTGAATGAGGTGTTCCGTCAGCATGAAGGTATCAAAGCCATCATCCACTTTGCCGCCAGCAAAGCCGTAGGTGAGTCGGTGCAAAAGCCTTTGTTGTACTATCGTAATAACATCATGTCGCTCATCAATCTACTGGAATTAATGCCTAAATATAGTGTGAAGGGCATTGTTTTCTCTTCATCATGCACGGTTTATGGTCAGCCAGACGTCTTGCCGGTAACAGAAGAGGCACCCATCAAGAAGGCTGAATCACCCTACGGAAACACGAAGCAAATCAATGAAGAAATCATTCAGGACACTGTGAAGTCCGGTGCGTCGATAAATGCCATTCTCTTGAGATACTTCAATCCGATAGGTTCCCATCCAAGTGGCTTGATAGGCGAGTTGCCTAATGGTGTGCCCATGAACCTGATTCCTTATCTGACGCAGACGGCTATTGGCATCCGAGAGCAACTGAGTGTGTTTGGCGACGATTATAATACGCCCGATGGTTCTTGCATCCGCGACTATATCAATGTCGTTGATTTAGCTAAAGCACACGTGTATGCTATCGACCGTATGCTTGAAGGCAAACAGGCCGAGCAGGTTGAGGTGTTTAACATTGGCACGGGACGTGGCATTTCTGTATTGGAACTCATTCATACCTTTGAGTCTGCTACGGGAGTGAAGTTAAACTATCGCATTGTCGGTCGTCGTGCAGGTGACATCGAGCAAGTGTGGGCCGATCCTTCTAAAGCCAACAATGTGCTTGGGTGGCATGCTGAAACCAGCCTGGATGACACTTTGCGCTCTGCTTGGAACTGGCAGTTGAAGCTTCGCGAACGAGGCATACAGTGATTTTTTCTATATATATGCACATTTCCTCATCTTTCTCTCGCCCCCAAGCTGCCTTCTTGATAGGAGCTGCTACATCCAACAGCGGTAAGACGACATTGACCATCGGATTGCTTCGCGCGTTGCGCGAACGTGGTTTTAGAGTACAGCCTTTCAAGTGTGGTCCAGACTATATCGACCCCAAGTATCATGCCATTGCGTCGGGACAAATATCAGTCAATCTTGACACGTGGTTGTCTTCTTACGACCATGTCGCCCGGCTGTTTACCCATTATAGTGATGGTGCCGATGTCTCTGTGGTGGAAGGAGTCATGGGATTGTTCGATGGTTATCGGGCCAGTCACGGTAGCAGTGCCGAGATAGCCCGTTTACTTGATATCCCAGTCTTGTTGGTGGTTAATGCTAAATCGGTGGCTTATTCTGTGGCACCACTGATATATGGTTTCAAGCATTTCGACCCCTCCATACGTGTGGCCGGTGTCTTGTTCAATCAAGTCGCTTCAGCCAGCCATGCTTCTTTCCTACGCCAAGCCTGCGAGGATGCGGGCGTTCCCTGTTTGGGCTATTTGCCTCACATGAAAGAAATAGAATTACCCTCTCGTCATTTGGGACTCACGCTTGAAACCGCCTATCAATTGGATACCTTCTCCCTGCGCATTGCGGAGGCATTGGAACAGCATGTTGACATAACCCGATTGGTGGAATTGTGTGCGTTGAAACCTCGCGAGGAAGTGCATGCAGAGTTCCCTCCACTCACCATGATATCGTCACCCATGCAATGTACATGGCAGGAAGGTGTGCGCCGCATTGCAGTTGCGAGTGACGATGCATTCAATTTCACTTATCGGTATAATCTCGAACGTTTGGCAGAAGTCGGAGAAGTCGAATATTTCAGTCCAATGCATGACAAAGTATTGCCCGATGTCGACTTTGTGTATCTGCCAGGAGGCTATCCAGAGTTCTTTCTCGAAAAATTGTCGTCCAATCGTACAATGCTGGCGAGTATCCGTTCTTACATTGAAAATGGCGGTCGTTTGCTGGCTGAATGCGGAGGGATGATGTATCTTTGCGATCGCATTTGCGGCATGGATGCGACTTCTTATCCCATGATGGGCATCTTCCCTATGGAAGCGACGATGCAAGGCATGCGGCTACATCTGGGTTATAGAACGTTGGAATATGGTGATGTGACTTTCCATGGTCATGAGTTTCATTATTCCGATGTGCATCCGTCTGTAGGAAAAGAGAGCTTTCGGTCTGTGGCACGTCTGTTAAATGCACAGAGAGAAGAAGTCTCCACTGCGCTCTATCGCTACAAGAATACCATTGCCGGATACACCCATTTGTATTGGGGTGAAAGTAATCTGTTCGATTTGTTTGTGTAACAGAATCTAAGCAGACGTTGAAAAGGTCAGTTTTTCATTTTATCAATAATTTGTCCTTATGGACGAATTGTATAATATGTGCTTTAAGTACATGACAAAAAATTGTGAGAGAATTATAAGAAAATCCTTTTAACCCAAATCGGTCATTAGAGACTGATTATTTGTGGTTTTTATTATCATATATAGATAAACAGTGGTTTGTAAATCTATTTTTCTAATGACCGCCATTAGAAAAATATACTTGTTTTCAATATTTTACAAGCAGGGCCACGAAAATAGGGTGTTCTAACGACCGATTGGGGTTTATTGAAGCAACAAAAAACATCAC
>CAZOKL010000051.1:0-2200 GCA_964580305.1 uncultured Bacteroides sp. | reverse complement strand
AAATAGGGTGTTCTAACGACCGATTGGGGTTTATTGAAGCAACAAAAAACATCACTGAAATTCTACTGCACCTGCAAAAGAATCCAGCAAACTCTCTAAAACAGACAAAAAGGGAAACGAGTATAGGATTAATCACTATCTTTGCCTACCATAAACAGAGTAAAGAATATGAAAAAGACTATCTTAAATATAATTTGCATCTTAACACTCTGCGGCATCATAGCTTGCGGAAATAAACACAAACAATCTATGGAAGGAACTGTATTATTGCTGGAGACTAACATGGGTGATATACGAATCAAACTCTATGACGACACCCCAAAGCATCGTGACAACATCGTAAAACTTGCCCAAGAAGGATTTTATGACGGAACACTGTTTCATCGCGTCATAAAAGATTTCATGATTCAAGCTGGCGATCCAAAATCAAAGAACGCTTCAGACACAGCAACGCTTGGCTCAGGTGACAGCGGCTATACAATTCCCGCTGAATTTGTTTATCCCAAATATTTCCATCAACGCGGTGCCGTAGCCGCAGCCCGCATGGGAGATGATGTGAATCCTAAACAAGAATCATCAGGCTGCCAATTTTACATTGTCACCGGAAAGAAGTTCACAGAAGAAGAACTTGACGCCCTAGAAACCCAACTCAACCAACAACAACTGCAAAAAATATTCAATCAGATGGCTCGTCAACACATGAAAGACATCTTTAAAATGCGGAAAGCTAACGACACACAAGGATTGAAAGCATTGGAAGACACTCTATTTGAACAAGCCAAACAAGAAGTACTATCTCATATGTTCCGTTTCAATGAAGAGCAAAAAGAAACTTATTCCACAGTGGGTGGAGCTCCTCATTTGGACGGACAATACACTGTATTCGGTGAAGTCATCGAAGGGATGGATGTAGTTGATGCTATTCAAAATGTAAAAACAGGCCATGCAGATCGCCCAGTGAAGAATGTGATTATCAAAAAAGTAACCGTAGAAGAATAACTGTGATAACGATTCATAAGCAGACTTTACCTAATGGGTTGACTATTGTGCACAGTGAGAATAAAAGCACCCGTATGGCTGCGCTCAACCTATTATATAAAGTGGGAGCACGTGATGAACATCCCGAACATACAGGATTCGCTCATTTGTTTGAACACTTAATGTTTGGGGGGTCAATTAATATACCGAATTATGACACCCCCCTACAAAATGCCGGAGGTGAAAATAATGCATGGACAAACAATGATATTACAAATTATTATCTTACTCTTCCAGCATACAATTTAGAATTGGCATTTTGGTTGGAATCGGATCGCATGCTCAGTCTGGACTTCAATCAAAGAAGTCTGAACATTCAACGCCAAATAGTCATCGAAGAATTCAAACAGCGTAACTTGAATCAGCCATATGGTGATGCTTCACACCTGATGCGCAGCTTGGCATACAAGGTGCATCCCTATCAATGGCCAACAATCGGTAAAGACATAAACCACATTGCCAATGCCACATTAGAGGAAGTGAAAGACTTTTTCTATCACTATTATGCTCCCAACAATGCTATCTTGGCTGTGACTGGCAATGTTTCATTCGACGAGACCATGCGTCTGGCAAACAAATGGTTTGGACCAATTCCTTCGCGTAACGTACCAATCAGACACCTACCACAAGAACCCAAACAAACAGAGGCCCGCAAACTGGAAGTGATACGTCCCGTACCTATTGATACACTCTATCTATGTTTCCACATGTGTGACCGTCTGCATCCAGACTATTATGTTTTCGACATGCTATCCGACATCTTGTCGAATGGGAAATCCAGTCGTCTCATTCGTAAACTGGTTACCGAAAAACACATCTGTTCCAGTGTTGATGCTTACATATCAGGTAGTTTGGATGCCGGACTTTTCTACATTGTCGGTAAACCATCTTCCGGTTTTACACTTAAGGATGTGGAAGATGCCATATGGAATGAATTAGAAATGATAAAAACCACTTTGATAAACAAACATGAATTGGAAAAGGTGAAGAACCGTTACGAATCTGAACAAATTTTCGGCAACATCAACTATCTTAATGTAGCCACAAATATTACTTATTTTGAAATGATAAGCCGTGCAGAAGATATCAATGAAGAAGTGCGTAAATATCGTAGTATAACAGCCGAACAACTGCAACGTGTGGCACAGGAAACATTCATTCC
>CAZOKL010000050.1:0-15927 GCA_964580305.1 uncultured Bacteroides sp. | reverse complement strand
TTGGACGGGGTGAAAAAAAGCGGTGGACCACTGCTCACGCAGTAGCCCACCATAGATATTGTTTGATTAAAAAATTTGAGAGAATTGAAACTTCACAGCCTCTTGATTCCTTCTTCACTAAGCATTGATTGTTTCTTCATTTTTGGCTAATGATTTGTCTTTATATGTAAAGCAAATGAAATATCTCTTTATTCCTCCTCCGGCATGACGGGAAGCATCGTTTGCCTGAGCTGTTCGATGAAGTCCCGGTCCATGTCGCCGGTGAAGTTGATGACCGTGAACCGGCTGGCCTCCTGCCTGAGCAACACGAGCTCGACAATCTGGTTTTTCTGTTCACGGACGAAGATGCGTGCCCGGTCGTCGCCTTCGTCATAGGATGCCAGCTCCTTGAAGCGTGCCGAGTTCTTCCTTGCCAGGTTTTCGGCACGCTGGAAGTGGATGTCTCCCTCTTCCAGGCTGTTGATAATCTGCATGCTTTTCAGCTTCGCAATGATGTCGGCAACTCCCGTCGTGTCGTTTTTCCCGACACTGCTTTCCAGAATTTCCTCCATCATCTTGGGGCTGACACTGATGCAGGTCAGCGTGCTGTCGTTTGCATTCTCGTCCATATACTTGGACACGAAGTCTTGTGCCTCTGCAACGATGAATCCCAGCAGGAATGCTGCTCCTGCAAGCCCTAATCGCAGCTTCATCAGTCAATCGTTTTAAACGGTGCGGCCACACTGTCACTGTCGTGCACCTCTGATTTCTGGAAACTCTCCGACACAATCTGCAGCGCCTCCGACACGGTTCCGTAGGCCGACTGTGGGTCGGTATAGGTGTCCTTGTATGCATCATAGTTGTAGTCTGTCTGACGGTGGGCTTTAAACGGGAGCTGTGTCACGGTGCCCAGCGTTATGATGACGGCCACAACGGCTGCTGCCTTGAGCAGGGGCAACATGCGCCGACGCAGTGGCACGCGTTGCATTTTCACCGTCGGGCGTTCTGTTTGTGACAGGATGCGTTCGTCGAAATCCTTGCCCAGGGTCACTTTCTGCGCTGCGTTCTGGTAAGCGAACAGGTCTTTATAAGGAAGCAAATGAGCAGGTATCTCTTTCTGCCGGAAAAAGGCACGCAAAATCTGCTCTTCTTCCAAAGAGGTGTCGCAAGCCCAATAGCGTTCGAGTAACTGTTCAATGTACTTATAATCCATAGTCGTTTATTTCTGTATATCGTTGTTTTATCTTCTGGCGGGCGCGGAACAGGTTGATTTTCACCTGCTCTTCACTCACCTGCAAGATGTCGGCAATCTCTTTGTAACTCTTCCCTTCGATGTCGCGCAACTGGATGACGGTGCGTTGCTTCTCCGGCAGCCCGTTGATGAGGCGGTGGATGAGTGCCGTCTGTTCGTTGCGCACACACTGTGCGTAGGGGTCGGATGCATCAGGCTGGTTGGCGTCGGCCTCGGAGAGCGTTTCGTTTTGCGCTTCCTTGAGCTGGCTGCGGTCGATGGCCAGATTGCGGCACACCGTGAAGCAATAGGCTTCAACAGATTCCATCTTGTGCCACTCGTCGCGCCGGTTCCACACGCGCATCATCGTGTCCTGCACGATGTCTTCCGCCTCCGCCCGGTCAAGAGTGATGCGGAGTGCCAGCCTGAAGAGTTTGTCCTTCAGCGGCAAGATGTCGTGTCGGAAATCGGTCTTTTGCATCGCGTTCTATAAAGATGACGGTCAGTGAAGGGAAAAGTTACAGGTGAGGAGCGATTTTTTTTGTGGGTGGGCGCAAAAAAAGAGCCGGCGTGTGTTCCATAGGGGTTCTGGAGTGCACGCCGGCCCTTTTCGTATAGGGGTTCAAGTGGTCAATCAACGTTCATACTCTGGCATCGGGTTGAAGCTCGTCACCGTTTCAGGCACGGGGAAGATGTAGCGCGAGTCGTTGGGCGGAAGTTCCCATGATGGAGGCCAACGGGTCATGATTGTGTGGTGTGCGGCTGGGAACGGTCGTGCAAGATGTCCGTCATCTGTTCTTTAGCCCAGTCTATAAGGGCATTAAGATGTGGCAGGAGAGAAAGACCCCGTTCTGTCAGCGAATATTCCACTTTGGGAGGGATTTGTGCGTATGCCTTGCGATGCACGATGCCGTCTTCTTCCAGCGTATGCAACGTTGATGCCAGCATTTTCTGCGAGATGTCGGGAATCATCCGGTGCAACTCGCCGAAGCGCATGACGGGAAACTGCTCCAGCGTGAAGATGGTCAGGATGGACCATTTGTCGCACACGCGGGCCAGCACATTGCGTATGGGACAGTTCTTGATGTAGATTTCGTTATTCAGCTTGTCTTTGTCCATAAGTTCCTCCTGCTTCTTGATGCAAAAATACACAATAGCCTCCTGACACGGTCGAGTTGGCGGGAAAAGTTTGTGAAATAAGTTTAAACTCCCGAACGCTAAAGGCTTTGTTTGCAGCATTTGTTTCTTTCAGGTAAGTATCTGAAGATAAAGAAACTACTTGTCCCTTGAGAAAAAAATGCGAACCTTTGCACAGTCTAAAACCAATAATAAATGAGATTATGAAGCAAGTAGTTTTAATTGGAGCCACAGGACTGGTGGGGAATGCCATCCTGAACGAGTTGTTGAGCAGAGGTCATCAGGTAAAGGCCATCGTGCGCCATCCTGAAAACATCAAAGTCGAGAGCCCGCTTCTCAATGCCGTGGCTCTGGATGTGGAAGAGAGCGATAAACTGACAGAGGCTTGCCGTGGCATAGACACTGTCATCAGTGCCTACAATCCCGGCTGGACGAATCCAAATATGTATGAAGATACCCTGCGTGTTTATCCCAAAATTCTTCAAGCAGTAAAGGCTGCCGGTGTGCGTCGTTTCTTGGTGGTGGGCGGAGCCGGAAGTCTTTTCGTGAAACCCGGTTTGCGTTTGGTAGACACCGGCACGCTGCCCGAGGCTTGGCTGCCCGGTGTGAAGTCAATGGCCAAGTTCTATCTCGAAACGTTGATGAACGAAACGGTCATCGACTGGGTGTTCCTTTCGCCTGCGGCCAATTTGGGCAACCTGCAACCCGGCGTCCGCACAGGCAAGTTCCGCATTGGCAAAGATGACCTGCTGGTGGACGAAAAGGGTGAAAGTTTCATCTCCGTAGAAGACTATGCCGTGGCTATGGTGGATGAGCTGGAGCGGGAGAACCACCACTGTGAACGCTTCACGGTGGCTTACTGACCCATGTGGCTGCTGCACTTCCATGAAGATTTACGTCTTTGACAGATGCTGCGCCATCAGCCCACTGATTATCAGACTGATGCATCCGTAGCTTCTCGGGGCTCTATTCGGCTCACGGACGGAATAGAGGGCGCCCGACCACGGAAAGGAGGGGAAGTAAGGGCGGAGTAGAGGCCGTGGTCGGGCGGTGTAAGGTATGCGTCAGACTGGGGGAATGGCGCAGACAAAAAAACACACGCAGCGGCACAACGGGACACGGAGTTCAGATTTCTGTGTCGTTGTGCCGCTGCGTGCGGTCTGTTTTTAGAGGAATGTGTCTGGTGGCGTCAGCGTGTGATGACCGTGCCCGACTGGCCGTCGATGGCTGTGGCGCGGGTGATGATGACGCGGCTGACACCGGCTTCCACGGCCGACAGTGCGTTTTCCACCTTGGGCTTCATGCCGCCTGCAATGGTGCCGTCGGCCACGAGGGCCTCGAACGTGTGGCGGTCAATGGTGGGGATGACGCTCTCGTCGTCGTCAGCATCGCGCAAGACGCCTTTCTTCTCAAAGCAATACATGAGTGTGACGTCAAACCGCGCGGCCAGTGCTTTGGCCGTTTCGCCGGCAATGGTATCGGCGTTGGTGTTGAGCATATGCCCCTGCCCGTCGTGCGTCAGGGGTGCCATGACGGGGACGATGCCACGGCCGATGAGGTCGCCCAGCAGGCCGGCGTCAACACGCTCCACGTCGCCCACGAAACCATAGTCCACGTCCTTCACGGGGCGTTTCACCGAGCGGACAACGTTCATGTCGGCACCGGTCAGCCCCAAGGCATTCACGCCGCGGGCCTGGAGTCCGGCCACGATGTTCTTGTTCACCAGTCCGCCGTAGACCATTGTGACCACGCGCAGGGTGTCGGCGTCGGTGATGCGCCGTCCGTCGACCATGCGGCTCTCGATGCCCAACTGTTCGGCCAGCCGCGTGGCCGAGCGTCCGCCGCCGTGAACGAGGAGTTTCCGTCCAGGCAAGGCGGCGAAGTCGTCGAGCAGGCGGGCGAGGGAGGCTTCTTCCTCCACAATTTTGCCGCCCACCTTGATGATTGTTAAATGCTCTTTCATAGTGATGAAGTTCCCTTCTGCCTGCCCTCCCGAAGGAGGAAGTGGAAGAGACTGTTTGTGTTCTTGATAATTATTCCAAATACGTATATCCGTAGAGTCCCGAGCGGTAGTTCGAGAGGAACTCTTTTCCTTCTTCAAGGGAGATTTTGCCTTCTTTCACCGACTTGGTCACCCAGGTTTCAAGCGTGCGCACAAGTTTCTTGGGGTTGTATTGCACGTAGTCGAGCACCTCGGCAACGGTCTCTCCGTCGATGAGCTGGTCGATGCTGTATCCCTTCCCGTCCACACTGATGTGCACTGCATTCGTGTCGCCAAAGAGGTTGTGCAGGTCGCCCAGAATTTCCTGGTAGGCACCCACAAGGAAGACTCCGATGTAGTAGGGGTCTTTCCCCTTGAGCGTGTGCACGGGCAGATGGTTGGAGATGTTTCTCGTGGAGATGAAGTTGGCTATTTTCCCGTCCGAATCGCACGTGATGTCCTGCAACGTGGCCGAGCGGTCGGGCCGTTCGTCAAGCCGCTGTATGGGCATGATGGGAAACAGCTGGTCGATGGCCCAGGAGTCGGGCAGTGATTGGAAGAGCGAGAAGTTGCAGAAATATTTGTCGGCAAGCAGCTTGCTCAGCGAGCGCAGTTCTTCGGGCGCATGTTTCAGGGTTTGCGTCATCTGGTTGATTTCACGGGTGACCGACCAGTAAAGCCGTTCAATCTGGGCGCGCGTCTTCAAGTCGACGATGCCGTGGCTGAAGAGGTCGAGCGCCTCTTCGCGTATCTGCTGTGCGTCATGCCAGGCTTCGAGCATGCGGCTCTGGTTGAGGTTGTCCCAGATTTCGTAGAGTTCCTGCACCAGTTCGTGGTCGTTGGGTCCGGGCTCCCAGTTCTCGTCCATCTCGGGCAGGCTGGCAGTTTCAAGCACTTCGAAAATGAGCACGGAGTGATGTGCCGTGAGTGAGCGCCCGCTCTCGGTGATGATGTTCGGGTGGGGGATGTTGTTCTTGTCGGCCACGTCGACAAAGGTCGAGATGGAGTCATTCACATACTCCTGGATGGAGTAGTTCACACTGCTTTCGCTGTTGGAAGAGCGCGTGCCGTCATAGTCCACGCCGAGTCCGCCGCCGATGTCGACAAACTCCACGTTGAAACCCATGGCGTGGAGTTGGGCATAAAATTGCGAGGCTTCGCGCAGGGCCGTCTTGATGCGGCGTATCTTGGTGATTTGGCTGCCGATGTGGAAGTGGATGAGTCTCAGGCAGTCTTTCATGTCTTTCTGTTCCAGGTAGTCAAGCGCTTCGAGGAGTTCGCTTGAGGTGAGCCCGAACTTGCTGGCGTCGCCGCCGCTCTCTTCCCACTTGCCGCTGCCCGCCGAAGCCAGCTTGATGCGTATGCCCAGGTTGGGGCGGACGTTCAGCTGTTTGGCCAGCCGTGTGATGAGTCGCAGCTCGTTGATTTTCTCCACGACGAGGAAGATGCGCTTTCCCATCTTCTGTGCAAGGAGTGCCAGCTCGATGTAGTTTTCGTCCTTGTAACCATTGCAGATAATGAGTGAGTCGCTGTCGGTGTTCATGGCGATGACGGCGTGTAGCTCGGGTTTCGAGCCTGCCTCCAATCCGAGGTTGAACTTCTTGCCGTGACTGATGATTTCCTCCACTACGGGTCGCATCTGATTCACCTTGATGGGGTAGATGATGAAGTTCTGTGCCTTGTAGCCATATTCCTCAGAGGCTATCCGAAAGCAGTTTGCAGTCTTCTCGATGCGGTTGTCCAGGATGTCCGGGAAGCGGACTAATACGGGAGCCGACATGTCGCGCAGTTGCAACTCGTTCATCAACTCTTTCAAGTCGACAGTTATTCCGTCCTTGCGCGGCGTGACAGCCACATGTCCCTTCTCGTTGATACCGAAGTAGGAAGCGCCCCAACCGGTGATGTTGTAGAGCTCTTCAGAGTCTTCAATACGCCATTTTCTCATTTCTGTTCTTGTCTTAAGTATTAAAGGTTTAATAATGTCCGTAATTGGATCAGTGCGTTTCGTATTTGTTTGCGGCTTTCCAGGAAGTTCACGTCGAACACATAGTTTGCCTTCTCGTAAAATGGAGCACGCTGCGCCAGCGATTCACGGATGTAGGCCAACAGCTCCTCGTCGTTCTTCCCTGCCAGCAGGGGGCGTTTCGCTCGTCCCGGCAGCAGGTGGCGGAAGAGCACCTCGGGTGTGGCCTTCAGATAGACAGTCTGTGCCTGGCGGTTCATATAGTCTATGTTGTCGAAGAAACAGGGTGTGCCTCCTCCCGCTGCGATGATTACGTTTTCAAACTCTGCTACTTCGTGGAGCATTTCACGCTCAATGTGGCGGAATCCCTCTTCCCCGCGTTCGGCAAACAGACGGGTCACCGTGCGACAAAAGCGGTTTTCGATGTACCAGTCCAGGTCGAAGAAGGGCAGGCCCAGTTCTTTCGACAAGGCATTGCCCAGGGTGGTTTTGCCCGACCCCATGTAGCCGATGAGGATGATGCGTGTCATCTTATGCTTTTTTCTTGGTGTATTTCCGAGGCTTTTTAGTGCCCTTTTCGTCTTGTTCCTTGATGATGGTCATGCAGTCGGCCAGTGTCAGGTCTTTCGGTTCAACGGTCAGTGTCTTGGGAAGGCGGTAGTTGGCTCCCTTGTAGGTGATGTAGGGGCCGTAGCGACCGTTGAGCACTTCCAGCTCAGGCTCTTCTTCAAAGGTTTTGATGTGCTTCTGGGCTTCAGCCAGGCGCTTGGACTGGATGAGTTCGACGGCCTCGTCATAGGTGAACGTCATCGGGTCGGCACCTTTGGGCAGGGAGATGAACTTGTTGTCATGACGCACGTAGGGGCCGAAGCGACCGGCACCGATGGTCACGGTTTTGCTCTCATAGTCGCCCAGCGTGCGCGGGAGCTTGAACAGCTCCAGAGCCTCGTCAAGGGTGATGGTCTCAATGGACTGTCCTTTCTTCATCTGCGCAAAGCGGGGCTTTTCCTCATCGTCGGCCGTGCCTATCTGCACCACGGGGCCGAAGCGTCCAATCTTGGCCGACACGGGCTTGCCACTTGCCGGGTCTGTGCCCAGCAGGCGTTCGCCCACCTTGTGCTCGCTTTTCACGGCCAGGGTCTGCTCCACCATCGGGTCGAAATTATTGTAGAACTGCCGGATGAGTGAAGTCCACTCCTTTTCGCCTTCGGCCACCTCGTCAAATTCCTTTTCCACGTTGGCGGTGAAGTTATAGTTCATGATTTCGGGAAAATATTGCAGCAGGAAGTCGTTGACCACGATGCCGATGTCTGTGGGCAGGAGCTTGCCTTTCTCGCTTCCCGTCATCTCGGTCTTGGTCATGGTTGCGATGTTTCCTTTGCCGTCGATGGTCAATGTCTTGTATGAGCGTTCGGTGCCCTCCTTGTCGCCTTTCTCCACATACTCGCGCTGCTGAATGGTGGAGATGGTGGGAGCATAGGTCGACGGGCGGCCGATGCCCAACTCTTCCAGTTTGCGCACGAGGCTGGCCTCCGTGTAGCGGGGCGGATGCTGGGTGAAGCGCTCCTGCGCCATGATGTGTTGGCTCGTGAGCGGCTGGCCTTTCTTCAGGGGCGGGAGCAGACGGCTTTCGTTGTCTGCCGTTTCGCTTTCGTCGTCGAGCGATTCCTTGTAGACACGCAGGAAACCGTCGAAGGTGATGACTTCGCCCGTGGCGACAAACGTCTCGTCCACGCCTGTGATGGAGATGGTGGCCGTTGTCTTCTCCAGTTCGGCATCAGCCATCTGGGAGGCGATGGTGCGTTTCCTGATGAGGTCATACAGGCGTTTCTCCTGCGCCGTGCCGTCAATGCTCTGATGGTCCATGTAGGTGGGGCGGATGGCTTCATGGGCCTCCTGTGCGCCCTTGCTCTTGGTGGCAAACTGGCGGGTGTGGACATATCTTTCACCCATCGTGTTTAAGATGACTTCCTTGCTCGTGCCGATGGCCAGTGTGGAGAGGTTCACGGAGTCGGTACGCATGTAGGTGATGAATCCTGATTCATAGAGCCGCTGTGCCACCATCATTGTCTGTGCCACCGTGAAGCCCAGTTTGCGGGCTGCCTCCTGCTGAAGGGTGGAGGTGGTGAAAGGCGGTGCGGGCGACTTCTTGACGGGGCGTGTGTTGATGTCATGCACGGTGAACTTCGCGTTGCGGCACTTCTCCAGGAAAGCCCGGGCTTCGGCTTCGGTCTTGAAACGTGTGTTCAGTTCGGCACGCACCTCGGTGCTTTTCCCTGCGGCGTCGGGGACGGCAAACACAGCCGTCACACGATAGGACGCTTCGCTCTTGAAGGCTTGTATCTCGCGCTCACGTTCAACGATGAGGCGCACGGCCACTGACTGCACGCGTCCGGCCGACAGGGCGGGTTTCACCTTGCGCCAGAGCACGGGCGAGAGCTTGAAGCCCACAATGCGGTCGAGCACGCGGCGTGCCTGCTGGGCATTCACCAGGTTGATGTCGATGTTGCGGGGATGCTTGATGGCATTGAGGATGGCATTCTTCGTGATTTCGTGAAACACGATGCGCTTTGTGCGTTCGGGTTCCAGTCCGAGCACTTCATACAGGTGCCACGAGATGGCTTCTCCCTCGCGGTCTTCATCAGATGCAAGCCACACGGTTTCGGCGTTCTTGGCCTCCTGTTTCAGTTCAGACACCAGTTTCTTCTTTTCGGCCGGAATTTCATAGTCAGGCTCGAACGTATCTGTATTGATGCTGAATTCTTTCTTCTTCAGGTCGCGGATGTGACCGTAGCTGGAAAGCACTTTATAGTCTTTCCCAAGGAATTTTTCTATGGTTTTAGCCTTTGCTGGAGACTCGACAATGACCAGATTCTTTTGCATTTGTGTTACTTAAGCATTTTAATGTGCGGCAAAAGTAGAAAAAAAGTGTTTGCCCACCATACTATAAGGTATAAATCTACGTTTTTTCACTAAATAAGCAAGGGCGCATTTCCTTTACGGCCCGGGGCTTTCCCCTGTTGCAGGGGCTGACAGCTTGTCTCAACTTTCCGAAGAATCCTTTCCCTCCGCTTTTTTGTTTGTTTATTTCATGCACCTCGTCCGGAAACGTGCGTTGCAGACGCACTGACTGAACCTGACATGTATGTCGCTGGGAAACAACAACTTCACGGCGTGGATGCAACGTCTCTGCGGCCTCTTGATTTTTGGCGTGAGCCGAAAGGAACCGGCACGAGGGCGGAAACCTTTCCGGACAGCGACGGCCTCCTTTCGGCCCACGGACGGAGTGGAGGAGGTGTGTCCGCCCCATAGGATGCAAGCTCCTTTTGTTCGCTATTTTCTGAATGAAGACTCCAATCCGGATTTTTTCGTGTATATTCGTGGAGGAATCATGTAAGAACGATTGACGATGAAACAGGAAGAAACGAGGCGGAAGGTGGCTTTCATTGGCAACAGCCACATTGCTTACTGGCCGCTGGAGGTCTATTTTCCGGACTGGGACTGCCGGAACTTCGGGCGTCCCGGCGAGGGACTGGCCTGCGTGGAGGCGTTTGCCGAAGATGTGGCCGACTGCGATGCCGTGGTGCAGTCTGGCTCGAACGACCTCTGCCGCATCCACGACGGCAATCTGGAGGCATACGCCGACCGCTATGTGGAGGCCGTAAGGGGCATTCGCTCGCTGCGGACGTATCTGTTTTGCATCTTTCCGCGCAATGATTACATGGGCGGCAGCACGTCGGTGAACCGGTTCATCGCACGGCTGAACACGGCCATCCGCCGGCGTGTGGAGGGCTGTGAGGGCATTGTCTATCTGGATGTGTTCGACCGCCTGCTGCTGGACGGCCGCCTCCGTCCGGACATGACCGTGGACGACCTGCACCTGAACGGGGCGGGCTACAGGGTGCTTGCCGCGTGTCTGCGTGAGGCCATGAAATGACAAGGCGCGGACAACGCGGCGACACGAGGGGGGAGTGATGTCTCCCGTCCGCGTCATTCGCGTTGTCCACGCCCGGAATATCTGTCTGGTGTGAAGTAGTCTTTTGTTTAGAACCGGAACGACGTGCCCACCATGAAGTGGATGCCTTGTGCCGGATAGTTGAGGTCATACTCATACTCGCTGTTGGTCAGGTTGGCCGCCTTGACCCAGAGCGTGAAGAAGTTGAAGAGGCGGTAGTCGGCACCGGCATAGAGGTCGGACACGGCATTGCGGTTGCCTTCGGCATAGTTGCGATACTGGTAGCCCAGGTTGATGTTCAGCCGTGAGGTGGGGTGTATCTGCATGTCGAAGTGCGCGTCGAGCTTGGGCTTGTCATAGAGCACCGTTTCCCGCCCGTCGTCGGTCGACCATTTGCGGTAATCCACGGAGAACGACACGTCGATGATGTCCTTATACTGATAGGCCGATGCGAAGCCCGCTTTCAGGTTGTTGCCCTTCCCCTGCATGAAGGAGTAGGGCAGCAGTTCGATGTCGCCTGTGGAGTAGGGGTAGAGGCCTATCTCGTTCTTGCGCAGCTCATAGCCCGCATAGAGGTTCATCCAGAGGTTCTCGCCCAGGTCGGCCTTGAATCCGGCCTGTGCGTCAAGCTGCACGCGGGTGTTTTTCAGCTGGTCATAGCCGGCATAGCCGCCCCAATAGGGCGTGATGGAGTTGAAGCGGAAAAAGTCGTTGAGCAGCGTGCCGCCCGTGGCTTGCACGTAGAGCACGTAATGGTCGGCCAGGGGGAACTCGGCTTTCACGTCGGGTGCAAAGGCCACGCCGTTGTCATAGCCCGTGCGGATGTCCACCCTTGCCCCCACGCGCAGGCGCATGGCATCGGTCGTGTAGTTGTAATAGGGTGTCAGGCCGATGAGGCCGTTGTTTTCCAATCCTTCAAATGAATAGTTTGCCTGGTTCACATCCAGGTCGAGGCCCACACGGTTCGTTCCGTCGGCGCTGTAGGACAAACCGCCCTTCAGGCGGAGGCTGGTCTCCGAGTTGCTTTCGTCGGCTCCGTAGAGGTAGCCCCGTCCGAAGTAGTTCACGCCGGCCTCCAGGGCATACTGCCACGCGCGGGAAGGGTCGGTGGAGCGGACATGGAGTTGCACGCCGCCCAGCATGTTGCGTTGCTTGTCGGTGGCGTAGAGTGAGAGCGGAAGATAGTTGAACACTTGCGAGCTGAACGAACCGCTGACACCCAGCTCGGCCGAACGGAAGCGGTGGGCATAGTCGGCCTTTATCTGTGTCTGGTAGAAGCGTGATTTCCATCCCTCCAGCTCTTCTGTCCGGTCTGGGTCGAAATTGAATCCGTCAAAAGCAGCGTTCACATTGAAGCGGTCGGTCGGGGAGAAGTCGAAAAGATAGTTCATCTCGCCCGTGACATTGCCGTTATTGCCATATCCCAGGTTGATGTAGCTGTGCGGGCTGTCGGGCTGCACGGGCTTCGGGGCGTATGACGGCATGGCACGGTAGCGGAATGCGCTGAATGGATGCACGGTTTGTGCATACACGATTTCTTTCCTGGTCGGTTGGGGTTCCTCGATGTCTGGCAAGAGGTTTATCTTGTTGGCATCCATGATTTGCGGGTCATACTCGTTTTCCACCACCACTGTGCGGTTGAGCGTAGAGTCATTGGGCTGTGTCTGGGCCTGGGCCTGGACCTGGACCGTTGCAGAGCCTGCCAGCATGGCCGTGGAGAAGAGGGCGATATGAAGAGGTTTGATGTTTTGTTTCATAGCTGTTTGGGTCATTGTAGTTTTTCTAATCTCGTTTCAATCATGGAAGCGATGTCGTCGTCAGCCTGATAGTTTTGCCGGAGTGAAAGCAAGTATTGGCGTGCCTCCAGTTCGCGTCCCAGCTTGACATACACGTCCGACAGGAGGACAAAGCTGCGTGCCAGCCAGTAGGCATGCGGCGTGCTCACTTCGATGTAGTCGAGCAACTCCTTCTCTGCGGCATCGGTCTGTCCGGCGTCGAAATAATACTGTGCCAAGCGGTATTTGGCTTCGGCGCCATACACATTGCGTGTGTCCTTGGCCAGTTCGCGCAGGTCGTCAACGGCTTGTGAGGGCGATGTGGCGATTGCAACCTTGGCACGATAGTAACGGGCTTCGTTGGCCAGCTCGGGCGAGAGTTTGCTGTTGGCCAGCAGGTCGGCGGCTGCGAGCACCACTTCCTCGTTGTTTTGCGTCAGGTAGGCGCAGCGCAGAATGCCCACTTGGCCCAGCTGGCGGTGTTCGGCCGAGGCTGTCTTGTCTTTCAAGAGCTTGTAGAGCGTGAGTGCACGGGCGTAGTCCTTGCCGTTGAAGGCGATTTCGGCCCCCATGATGATGGCCTCTTCGGAGTATTCATTGTTCGGGTATTCGATGACCTTGTCCAGATGTTGCTGTGCCGTGGCGTAGTCTTTCCGGTTATAGGCAATCAGACCCAGGTAATAGTGTGCATTAAGGGCAAAGGCTCCTTGCGGGAATTGTTGCAAGTAGCGTGTAAAGCTGGTTTTGGCTTCGTCGAGGTCGCCGCGGATGTAGACCCTTTCGGCGGCCACGTAGGTGAGTGAGTCGCGCTCGCCTGCTTCCACGGCAATGCCGCCCTTGATGGTGGAGGCATATTGGGTGTATGCGTCCACCTGGTTCAGGTCTATGTAGATGGAGCGCAGGTCGCGTTGCGCCTGGCGTGCCTCCTCACTGCCGGGATAGTCGGCGATGACTTTCTTGTAGGCCGTGATGGCTTCGGGGTATTTGTCGTCTTGATAGTAGAGCAGGCCGATTTCTCCTGCGCCCTTCCGGGCGACGGAGCTTTCGGGGTACTTGCTCACCAGTTCGCTAAACGAGGCGATGGCCTGCGGATTGTTTTGCAACTGGATGTAGGCACGTCCGCGCTCATAGAGGGCATCGTCGGCATACTGCGAGTCGGGATAGCCGGTGAGCAGCCTGTCGAGGTCGGCCACCTTGCCGGCATAGTCTTTCTGCAAGCCGCGCACAAAGGCCTGTTGATAGAGTGCATAGTCGGCCGTGGTGTGGTCGATGGTGGAAGCCTGTGCATAGCAAGTCTGTGCCGCAGCCCACTGACGGGCATGGAAGCGACAGTCGCCCAAGCGGCTGTAGGCATCGGCCAGGATGGACGGTTGTGTGCCGCCGGTGTGTGCATATCGCTCCACGAAGCGGGCAAACCAGGTGCTGGCGTTGCGGAAATCCTTTTGTTTGAAGTAGGAGTAGCCCAGGTTGTAGAGAGCCAGTCCGTAGGTCGGGTTGCCTTGAGGGTCGGTCTGTGAAAGGTAGCTCGTGAAGTCAGATGCTGCCTGTGCATACTGCCCTGTGCGATAGTTGGCTTCGCCCCGCCAGTAGTAAGTGTCGGCCTGTGTGGCCAGATTGTATCCGCCCAGTTGCAGGGAGCGGTTGAAGTAGCTGACAGCTGTCGGGAAGTCGGCATTGGCAAAAGCCTGTGTGCCCAGCCGGAAGAGAATCTTCTGCTTCGCTTCCAGTATGCGCACCCCCGGCTGCTTTATCTTTTCAATGGAGCGTAGGGCCGCCTCATAGCTCCGGGTGTTCATGTAGACTTCTATCAGGTAGTCGTTTACCGCCTCACTGTAGGCCGAGTGGGGAAACTCGTTCAGGAAGCGTTCGAACACCGTGACCGACTCGGCAAAGGGTGAATAGGACGTTTCGTGGATGCAGAGGGCATAGTTGTAAAGCGCTTCTTCCTTCACGCCCGGGTCGAAGTCCATCATCGATGCCTGCTCGAAGGCCATCTGTGCCTGACGCTTGTCATGCAACTCAAGGAAACCGAGGCCCATGTGCAGATAAGCGTTCTGTGCCAGGGCGTCGCGCTGCGTCGTGGTGCGCCCCAGCATGTCGCAGGCACGCCGGAAGGCGCGGGTGTGGAAGTAGCACATGCCGAGCTGGTAGAGCGCGTTGCGTTCGGGCTGCTCGGTGGCCGTCTGCACATAGGCTTCCAGGGCACCCAGAGCGTCGCTCATCCGTCCCTGTCCGTAGTAGGCACCGCCGAGGATGCGCTTCATTTCGTTTTCATGGCCGTTGCCCTGGCGGATGATGATGTAGTTGTCGGCCGTCTGTTCGGCTTCCTTGTATTTGCCTTGCTTCAGATAGATGTCAGCGATGTAGTAGGGGGCTTCGATGCCATACTTGTCATCGTCTTGCAGGCGTTGGAACACGGGCAGCGCCTCTCTGTAACGCCCTTGTGCATAGTCGATGTAGGCCTTGTGAAAAGCCACGTCGCTTTCATACTTCGGCGTGCACACCTGCACCACGCTCAGCAGGGCATAGGCCTCTTCGAGGCGTCCCGTTTCAATGTTGGCCAGTGCCAGGTGGAGTGTCATCTCGTCGCGTTCCTCGTCGCCCAGCAGGTCGAGGTCGCACAGCTGGAAGCGGTTGATGGCCTCCGCATAGTCCTTGCGAAAGAAACAGGCATTGGCAATCAGGGCATTGATTCGGTTCTTATAGGGGGTGTCGGTGTAGGTCTCCAGGTAGCGTTCCAGCGTTTGGATGCAGTCTTTTTCCTTGAGTTCGTAGGCCGTGCAGGCAATCATGTATGCCGTCTGGCTCCGCAGCAGGAACGAGTGGTCGTCAGTCTTCACGTATGCATTCAGGGCGTGCAGGGCAGCGGCATAGTCTTTCTTGATGAACAGCTGTTTGCCTTCCTCGAACAGTCTTTCGGGAGTGTGCAGGGGGATGTGCCGCTGTGCCATTCCGGCCACGGGCAGTGCTCCCAACAAAGTGAACAGGACGGTTTGTTTCAGTTTCATATTCTTTTGATTTTAGGTTCTTGTTTTGATGAAGAGAAGATTCAACGGCCTCTCGCCTCTTCCAGAAAACGCTTCACACCCTTGCGCACGGACTCCAGTCCGAAGTCGTCCGGGCGGATGTCCTTGAGTGGCATCCAGAAACAGTCGGCCACGTCGTCCTCGGCATGGATGTGCCGGGTGTCGGCCACGGTGCAGCGGAAAAACATGTCGAGCGTGTGAACCATGAAGCCGGAGTATTCATAAAGGTTGGGGAGGGAGAACAGATAGTCGGCGCGCACCACGGTGAGCCCCGTCTCCTCGTGCACCTCGCGTGCCACACCCTCTTCGCCCGTCTCATCCATGTCAATGAAGCCTCCCGGCAGGTCGAGCGTCCCCTTGGCAGGGTTCTTGCCGCGCCGGCACACGAGCAGCTCGTCCTGCCCGTTGAGGATGAAGGCCACGGTGGCCGAGCTGGGATTGAAATAGTAGGTGAACCCGCAGCCGGCACAATGCTTTGACTTGGCATTATGCACCTCGAAGTGTGCCGAGCCGCACACGGGGCAATATTTGAATTTGTCTAAAGGATGCATTTATCTTCTGTGTTTACTCGATGGGCAAAGATACGATTTTTATTGAACTCGAATCGGCCGTCTGGCAGTTTGTTTGAGGCGCCATGATTTCTTTCCGTTTCCGGCCCCGCATGCATGGTCTGCCGGCTCTTTTGTGAGGTGTGGATGATGGATTGATGCGGTGTTGCTTAATCTGATGGTTGTCAGTGATTTCCGTTCTTCTCCGAAGTGGCTTGGAGACTGGCCGTGAGCGGCCTCTACTCCGCCCTCGGGCGGACTCCTTTCCGTGGTCGGACGGAATAGAGGGCGGCTGAAGGCCGGCTTAAAGGCACCACTTATTTTTTATAACA
>CAZOKL010000049.1:0-16283 GCA_964580305.1 uncultured Bacteroides sp. | reverse complement strand
ATTAATACCACTCCACATTGCTGCTATAGCTGCTTCGCTTATCCCATTTGAGGGCATCTTTCAGCATACTGGCATTAGCGCTGATGGTGAAGTTGTATGACTGATAACTTCCAAACACCAATCCACAGCTCATGCTGAAGCAGTGAAGGTCACGTGTGATGTTCACAGTCGATGTGGATATCGCCTTGGCGTCAAAGTCATATCCACTGGAGAAGTTGATGTTCCATCCGTCGGAAAGCTTGATATTACCCGAGAAATTTAAGTTCTGGGTAAATTTATATGGGTAGCGCATCGTCTTCGTATTGATACTTGCCGAGCGGTTTTCACTCATCGTTATACCATAGGACACGGTGAGCGACCACGGCATTTTGAACTTCAAATAACCGTCTTCGTCCACTTCGGCAGCCACCTTTTCCTTCTTCTTGCCGTTTTTTCGTTCCTCGCGTTCGTCCATGTCGGTGAATTCATTGTCCTCACCGTCATCCGTATCTTCGTCCTGAGTCTCCTTTTTATCCTTGCTAAACCACTTTTTCCAAGTGTTGTTGTCAAACGTGTAGGAGAGGTTCTGACTCATGCCGGAAAAACGTCCAAAACGGCCGTATGACCATTCCGTGCGGTTTCCTTCGACCACTTGTCCGTTCTCGTTAAACTCGTAAGCATACGTGGCAAAGCTGGCTGAGAGACTAAAAGTCTTGCTTTTCGACAGCTTCAGTCGCAGGGTGATATCCATGTCACTCCAAGGCTTTTCCTCGGCTGCCAAGTTATAGGACATACCGATGCGGAACTCGTCAATCAAGCTAATCTTCTTCACACCCGTGGAGTCTTTGTCCGACTTCACCTTCATCTCCAGATTGTTCGAGAGAGACAAACTGATGCTGCCCGTTCGGCCTTCAGACACTGTTCCGTAGAGCATACCTGTATAGTAAGAATATTTCTCTGTATGGACTTCGCCGTCTTCATCCGTATAAGTATAGGTGTCATAAAAACCATAGCGTGAGCTACTGAAGTCAGGTGCCATACTATAACTGATAGTGGGCGTGAGGACGTGACGTATCATTTCAATCTTGTCTCCGAATATCTTGCGCGATGGTTTATAGAAACCATACAGTTTCGTATTGGCAGAGATGCTGAAATCATAGTTATACACACGGTTAAAGCCATTGATGGTATCGCGCACGACAGTCTGCGTAGCTGAATCCCAATTGCGTTTCACCTTATAAAGATACCATCGCTCGGTGTAATTGAATGAAGGCGTGACATTGATATAGTTGAACAGCGTGAAACTAGCCTGTATAGGGATGCTGTGCTTCCAACCGTTGCTCCAGTCACGTGCCAGGTTCGACTTGAGGAGGTAGTCTTCTTTGGTTGTAATCGTATTGCTGATTTGGCCGGTGTACTGAACGGAAATTTTTTCATACCAACGTTCCTTTCCGACAGCATTCTTGCGTTTGAAGGGATAGAAACGGGTCAAGTTGATGTTTAAGTCGGGAAGTGTGAGCGACACTGTAGAGTCACGTGTGCTTTGCGTCGCATTGAATGTGCTCGAGATTGTCAAGCCAATGCTTGAGAATGTACGTGAATAACTCACACTGGATGTCTTTGTGCTTTGCGAATAAAGAGTAGCGTCATAAAGACTGTTCAGATTGTCCTTGTCATAACTAGTAGACGAATAGTTGATGCTGGCCGAGAAGTTCGAATTCGGATTGGCCTTTGAATCCTGTCGGTGTGTCCATTGCAGACGGAAACTGCGTGACTCCGAATAGTCAATACCCTTGTCACCTGTCTTGATGTCCTGATAACTGAAACTGAAGTTTCCGGAGAATTTATAACGCTTATTGTAGGTCGATGCGGCATTGGCTTCCCATGAACCTTTGGTATAGATAGCGCCCGTGAGTTTCAGGTCTATTTTATCATTAATGGCAAAATAATAGCCACCGTCACGCAGATAAAAACCGCGCGTCGACTCTTCACCGTAACTAGGCATGATAAAACCCGAAGAATAACTACTGCTGAAAGGGAAAAAGCCGAACGGAATGGCCAGCGGAAGCGGAACGTCAGCCAAGACCAGCCAGGCCGGGCCAAAGACGACATTCTTCTTCGGCCGCACCTTGGCCCGGCTCAAGGCCAGATAAAAGTGCGGATGCTCATGGTCGTCGCATGTCGTGTAACGCCCGTGCTCCATGTAATACTCATCATCATTGCCTTTCTTCGCGCTCTCACTAGTGATGTAGCCTTCACCCTGCTCTGTCGTAATGTTGTTGATGAAACCGCGCTTTGACTTGAAATTGTAGCTCATCTTTTCCGATTCATAGGGTGTCTCGCCTTCCTTGAATATCGGTTTGCCCTGGAGCGTACCCGTGGAGTCGGGCACACCATTGGCATGCACGACACTGCTGTCCAAGTTCATAGCCACGACAGATGCCGTCAACTCAATGGCCTGATAGTTAATCTTGGCATTGCCATACATGCGAGCATAGCCGTCGGCTGCCGTCATCACGGTGGAGTCGGAAGAAGAAAAGGTAACAGGTGCATCAAGTGCATCCTTCTTCTTGCCCGCGGTGTCAGTCTGCAAGGTGTCCAAAACCAATGAATCCAACATCAACGAATCCAACAACAGAGAATCTCTCCTCAATGACAGGCTATCCAGAACCAAAGAGTCTGGCGTCACTCCTCTCCGTGAGCGACGACGCTGTGCATCCGTGTTTTGCGGAATAAACGAAAGCAGCAGTAAAAACAAAAAAGGTATATATAAATAGTTTCTTAACGATTTCATCAAACCTTACTTACAATCGGTTGGCCAGCAAAAATACGTATATATCTGCAACCCGAGAGAGAGCAGAAGCTAATTTTATTGATTTTTAGGTGTTAAAGAAATTGCTCACACCAGTTCTTAAAACGCTCCACGCCTTCTTTGCCATAGGGTTCCAGACTTCGCAAGGCTTTTTCCAGGCTTTTCTCACTGTCAAGATGTGTCTTGGAAAAGAACTTATCGGCAAAACAAACCACTTGCTCCTCCAGGCTGAGGGGAATCATGTCACGATGAGGGACGGGAAGTTGTTCCCGCTCAATTTGAGTCAGTGACAGTCCGGCTCCCGTATGCCGTTCGCACACCAGTGCATGACGCGGGAAACCTTCCCGACGCATCAAATCTGCCCCTAATGAACCGTGGCAGATGTATGGTTTGTCACCGAAACAACAGATGCCGGGAGCATTGGTGAGATAGATGCCTATGTCATGCAGCATGGCGGCTTCTTCCACAAACTGCTTATCCAGGTTCAACTCCGGATGGCGGTCGGCTATCTGTAGAGCCTTGTCAGCCACCGAACGGCTATGCACCAGCAAGATGTGCTTCAACTCATTATCCTCCGGATAATATTTATTGATTATGGCAAATGAATCCATGATTTCATTCTGTCTTAATTTGTGTTGGACTGCCAGTCCTTTACTTATGCCTGTTGGCACGTCGCCGGCGATACTCCGCCTTCATCTTTGCCGAGCCCGAGCCATGAGTGCCCGTAATGTAGGCTTTCTTCTTGGCTTTTGTCTTCACTCCCGGCTTGTTACGCTTTTCGCTTGGCGCTCCGCGAAACACGATGCCTTCAGTCATTGCTTGTTCGATGCTCATAGTTAAAAATCACGTTTAAAAGTCCAACATTATGCCCGACAAGGTGCGCCCGGAATGAACGCCCAAGCGACGGGCTGAAAAGAAATCGTCACACTGCAAATAAGAGCAGACACCGGAAAGCTCGATGTGCTCCCGCATAACACCCGACTGCTGCAAAAGCCAATAATTGGCCGCCCAAAGATCAATATGCCAGCGGGCAGAAGACCGATACCAACGGGCCACCTTGTTCATCGGGAAGCCGGCCTCACGAAAAGCCTCATACACTTCCACACCCACTTCAAAGGCTTCAAGCGAAATGCCCGGGCCGATGGTCACACACACATCTTCCGAGCGGGAACCATAGTGAAGTGCCATGTGATCAAGCGTTTTCTCTGCGATGCGGTTCACTGTGCCGCGCCATCCGGCATGCGCTGCTGCCACGACTTGGCGTCGCTTGTCATAAAACAATAACGGGATGCAGTCGGCCGTAGACACACACAGGCAATAGCCCGGGCGGTCAGTGACCAGTGCGTCCACCCCTTCCAGCATCTCACGACGCACGTCTTGATATGCATCGGCATATTTCTGCCCGACATCCAGCACACGTGTGCCATGCACCTGATGGGGGATTACCCAATCAACGGGAAACGTGGGCAGCAGTGTGCCCAGATGCTGAAGGTTCTGCAACACAGCCTCAGGGTCATCCCCGCTGTGGGGCGAACAGTTGAATGTCGCATATGCCCCCTTGCTGCACCCGCCTTTCCGGGTGGTCGAGAATGCTATCACTCCCGTCTGGGAGCTGAATAGTTCATATTCCAACAACTCTCTGTTACTGGTCAACCGACTCATTGTTTCTCCTCATCCCAATCGTCATCTTCCAGGTCGTAATCCTCCAGGTCTTCAATTTCATCCTCATTCACATCAGTGATGTCTTCATCCTCACCCATCGCCTGAAGTTCGTCTTTGAGCAATGTCACATCTTTGTTCCGGTGCACAATGCGTTTGCTTGCCACAGATTCCAACTTATTGCTTTCGCTGTTGAGTTCCTTCCACAGCAAATCTTTCAGTTCCTGAATCCCCATGCCGGTCAAGGAGGAAATGAACACATGGGGCACATGCTCGGGCAAGTGTTCTGCCAGCATCGCAATGAGTTCATCGTCGAGCACGTCACACTTCGTGATGGCCAGCACACGGTGTTTGTCAAGCATCTCAGGATTGAACCTTGCCAATTCATTGAGCAGGATGTCATACTCCCGGGCAATGTCGTCTGCATCACCGGGCACCATGAACAGCAGCAGCGAGTTGCGTTCAATGTGGCGCAGGAAACGCAGTCCCAGCCCCCTGCCCTCGCTCGCTCCTTCGATGATGCCGGGAATGTCGGCCATGACGAACGACTTGCCTTCGCGATAGGGGACGATGCCAAGGTTGGGCTCCAGTGTCGTGAAAGGATAATTGGCTATCTTCGGCCGGGCCGACGACACCACGGAAAGCAGCGTCGATTTTCCGGCATTGGGGAACCCCACCAAACCGACGTCTGCCAGCAACTTCAGTTCGAGGATGACAATCATTTCCTGCATCGGCTCACCCGGCTGCGCAAACCGTGGAGCCTGGCGTGTGGCTGTCTTGAAATGCCAGTTGCCCAAACCTCCGCGACCGCCTTTGAGCAGAACCACTTCCTGGCCATGCTCCGTGATGTCACAGATGTATTTACCGGTCTCTGCGTTGTAAACCACTGTTCCGCAGGGCACTTCCACAATTTTGTCCTCACCGTCCTTCCCGAAACTGCGATTTCGAGAGCCGTTGCCTCCATGACCGGCAAACACATGACGGTCATACTTCAAGTGAAGCAATGTCCAATAGTTGCGGTTTCCTCTCAAGATGACGTGACCTCCACGACCGCCGTCACCGCCATCAGGGCCCCCGTTCGGAATATATTTCTCGCGGCGCATGTGTGCCGAACCTCGTCCACCCTTTCCGGAGCGGCAATAGATTTTCACGTAGTCTACAAAATTAGATTCAGCCATATTTGAAAGATTTGCATGTCATGTCTGTTTGTCCTGTCTCCACACTCCCTGCATATTATGGGGATGCCTATCTTTCACATGACAGTCTGGCAAGGAAACATAGACAAAATAAAAACGCAAATTACGCAAATCTTTATCATTTGCGCAATTTGCGCTCTTCTTTATTAAAATTTGTTATGCTTTTTCGATAGCTTCAACAATGTCGGCAAAGATGTCGTCCATCGAGCCCACTCCGTTGATGTGGCGATATTTGCCTTCATTCTTATACCAGTCGATGAGTGGAGCCGTCTGTGTGTGGTAAACGACAAGACGTTTCTTGATGGTTTCCTCGTTGTCATCCGCACGGCCGAATTCTTGTCCGCGCTTAATGAGCCGCGTCATGAGTTCATCTTCGGGAACGTCAAGGTCTATCATGACCGACACTTCCTGGCCACGGTCGCGCAACATTGCTTTCAAAGCTTCAGCCTGTGCGATGGTGCGGGGAAAACCGTCGAAGATAACCCCTTTGCTGTCTTTAAACGAATCAAACACACTTGCCAAAATGTCAATCATCAGTGAGTCGGGGATTAATTGACCCTGGTCGATATATCCTTTGGCAGTCTTGCCCAGTTCTGTCCCATTCTTGATTTCCGCACGAAGCACATCACCCGTGGAGATGTGATTGATGCCATACTTTTCAACGATACGTTCGCTCTGAGTGCCTTTGCCCGAACCCGGAGCCCCAAAAATAACAATGTTCAGCATATTATTACTTTTTTACATTAATAGTTGCATTCTTTTTTGAAAACTGTGCGCAAAATTACACTTTTCCGATAACCTGTCAAAAAAGCAAGGATGGATTTGCGCCTGCAAACCGAAAAGAAAACAAGCCACTTGGATGCGGGTTTACACGGCCTCTATTCCGGCGAAGAGCGGAAAGGAGGCCGGCCGTGCGCCGACTCCTTTCCGTGGTCGGGCCGAAACCAGGGCGGACAAGAGCGAAGTTAAGGGCGGACAAAAACCGGAGAATTTTTCCGATGATTCAGACATCCTGCAGCACATAAAATCCGCGGGGGATGATGAAAAGCCGTATGCTTAGGCGGGAGGGAATCGGACTGGTAATCCCAATAATTTCCCTGTCCCCATCGGCAAGCCACAATAAAAAAGGCGTGGGAACTATTGTTGACATTACTTCACCTGAGGCTCTGGACTGCCTGTAACCCAGTAATAAACAATAGCCCACGCCATGCTATTATACAATCTCTCCTTATTCCAATGGAGAAAGAACATATACATAGCACGCGTGAGCGCTCTTGCCTATTATCCCGGATTACCGAAATTGTCCAGATTTCAGATGAAGGATAATATCTTGAACGCCTACGTTAATTAATACATAATCCCCATGTTCCATCGCCATAGTAGCATGAGGACGAACGCAAAAGTATTGAAAACCTCCGAACCAGCCAAGAGAAACAAACCCGATTTGCCCCGCCTAAGGATTATTTATCGGGAAATAACCTCGTTGTTTAGGCTAAATATAGTAATTTTACACACTAAAACGACATTAAAAGACTATATACAAGTGAAAATACTGACTACATCTCAAATCAAGGCATGGGACCAATACACCATCGAACATGAACCCATCGCATCCATCGACCTCATGGAACGCGCGGCACAAGCCATCACCGAGGCCATCGCCCGGAGGTGGGGCAAACAGACACCCATCAAAGTGTTTGCCGGTCCGGGCAACAACGGAGGCGACGCACTCGCCACGGCACGTATGCTCTCCGAACGAGGTTATGCGGTGGAAGTCTATCTGTTCAACACTGCCGGTAAACTGTCTGAAGACTGCGCAACCAACCGCGAACTGCTACTTCTGTGCGAACACGTGAAACTGGTGGAAATCACCAACTCATTTGCTCCGCCGCAGCTGACGGCTGACGACGTGGTCATTGACGGTCTGTTCGGCTCGGGGCTGAACAAACCTCTGAACGGAGGCTACGCACTCGTGGTGCAACGCATCAACCGGTCATCGGCCAAGGTTGTGTCCATCGACATCCCGTCGGGCCTGATGTGCGAGGACAACAGCTACAACCAACGCGACAACATCATCCGTGCTGACCTCACATTGACCATCGGGCAAATCAAGCTCTCTTTCCTCTTTCCTGAAAACGAAAGCCTGCTGGGCGAAGTCGAGGTGCTCGACATCCGCTTGCATCCGGACTTTCTGAAAGAGACTGAAACGCCTTTCCACGTTCTTGAGAAAGAAGACATCGCCCGACTGCTGCGCCCGCGGCGCCCATCGTCACACAAGGGCGACTACGGCCATGCGCTGCTCATTGCCGGCAGAGTGGGCATGGCGGGCGCTTCTGTCCTGGCAGCCCAGGCCTGCCTGCGCAGCGGAGTCGGTCTGCTCACCGTGCACGCACCGACACGCAACAATGACATCCTGCAAATCAGTGTGCCCGAAGCGATGGTTGATCTTGACGACAGTGACGACTGCTTCATGACGCCCGTTGACGATGATTCCTACCACGCGGTGGCCGTGGGACCCGGTCTTGGGAAACGAATCGAAACGGCCGAAGCACTCATCGCTCAACTGCAAACCACCTCCGGCCCGATGGTGCTCGATGCCGACGCCCTGAACATACTCGCCCAGAACCGCTCGTGGATGAACTACATACCGAAAAACAGCATCCTCACCCCGCACCCGAAGGAACTGGAGCGCATGGTGGGTGCCTGCAATGACACTTACGAACGCATCACAAGAGCACATGAGCTGGCCGCCAAACATCAGGTGTACGTCGTGCTGAAAGGCGCATGGACAGCCATCATTACGCCGGAAGGACGGGTGACGTTCAACCCCACGGGCAATCCGGGCATGGCCACCGGCGGAAGCGGCGACGTGCTCACAGGCATCCTGCTGGCACTGCTGGCGCAAGGCTACGACTCGGAGAGCGCCTGCCGGCTGGGCGTTTATGTGCACGGACTTGCCGGCGACCTTGCCGCAGAAGCCGAGAGCCAGACGGCCATGACAGCCGGAAGCATCATCCGCCATCTGCCGGAAGCCTGGAAAATGGTCGGCCCCGCACCAACCCATCATATAAACATCTAAAATCATACGGATATGAACATCGGAACATTTGCCCTTGCCCTGCTGCTATCAATCCCCGCTGCCCACGCGCAAACACGCGTCAGCAACTATGCACCGGGGCAGAACGCAGAGGGAGTGACCTACTTCCTTCCACAAACCACCCTGCACATCACCGTGACAGCCGAAAAGACGGTGTTCACGCCAGGCGACTTCTGCCGCTATGCGGAAAAATACCTGCGGCTGAAGGACATCTCCGTGCAAGCATCTGAAAGGTGGCAAATCAAAAGCGTGAAGGTGACGCCCATCGGAGAACCGGACAAAGACCAGGCCTACACCATCGAACTGCGCGACAAGACCGTCGCCCCGCTGGTGGAACTCACCGACGATGGCATTCTGAAAGCCATCAACACACACACGCAAACCGACAACAAGGTGAACGAAGAAGCTCCGGAGGCTGCCGAAAAGCCCGTGAACCCGCGCGCCTACATGACGGAGGAAATCCTCATGGCCGGCTCGACGGCCAAGATGGCCGAACTGACGGCCAAGGAAATCTACAGCATCCGCGAAAGCAAGAACAACTTAACGCGGGGACAGGCCGACTACATGCCCACCGACGGCGAATCGCTGAAAATCATGCTCGCCAACCTGAACAAGCAGGAACAGGCCCTGATGCAACTCTTCGAAGGGACAACCGTGAAGGAAACGCGCAAGTTCACCCTGACGCTCAAGCCCACGGACGACATCGAGCAGGAAGTCCTCTTCCGTTTCTCGCAGAAGCTGGGCGTCGTGGGCGCCAACAACCTGGCCGGCGAGCCCGTCTACGTGTCACTGAAGAACCTGAAAACCGTCCCCGCCCCTGTGCTCGACGAGAAAGCCAAGAAGAAACTCGACGGCGTGGTCTACTGCGTGCCGGGAAAAGCCCACGTGACCATCACCAAAGGCAAAGAGACGTTCTATGAAGGCGAGCTCTCCTTCGCCCAATTCGGCAATCAGGAAGTACTCAGCAGGAAACTCTTCGACAAGAAAACAACCACAAAAATTCTGTTCGACCCTGCGACGGGCGGCATCCTCAAGATTTCGGCCGCCGAACCTTAGAGTCCGGCAAACATAACTGACGGAGCACGCCCACCCGGACGCAACATTGGCGCGGATGGCACGGATGAAAACTCACACCCGTGTCATCCGCGCCACTTCTTTGCCCGGAGTGCACGACGCTCCGCAACGAATCATCCGAAACGGCATCAGGAAGCATTCCCGACGCCAATCGGATGAATTCTTAACTCCATACTGACAATTCTTCAAGACATACTAATAAAGAGATTAGTTCACGGCGTGGTTTAATGTGTTCACGTCGTGAACTAATCTTTTCATCACATCGCCTGTAACTATCCGAGCGTAACCGTTCCTTTTCCATTATCACCCGTGAACTTCCGCGTCCTTTTGCCGGCACGGCCGCGTGCGTTTCCATATCACATTCCCCGCAGTGACGGAAGGACTGCTGACATCGCAGCTGACTCAATAGACCACAATATCGTTTCCTTCTATCTGGATGTAGACGTGACGCAGACGGTTCAGGCTCTCGATGGCCATCTCGATGCCTTCATTGCGGAAAGCAGAAAAATGCACGTGTTGATGAATGGCATCCATGTTGTGGAACACGACACCATAGTTATACCACCGGCCCAAGGCGCGAAGCACATCGACCAAAGGGTCATCGGGAAAATAAAAGAAGCCTTTGACCCACTGCGTGACTGCATACGTGTCGACTTCCTCCACACGGAGTGTCCCTTCCTCGTCGAACCAAGCGTCCTCGCCGGGATTCAACGTCGCGTCGGGAAGTGTACTTTCGGGGCGCATCACCTCCACCTTGCCTTCAATAAGCGTCACATGAGCCTTCTCGGAAGCATAGTTGCGAAAATTGAACGAAGTGCCCAGCACCCGCACATTCATCTCATCGGACATGACAATGAAGGGAGAGCGTTCATCACGGGCCACACTGAAATAAGCTTCGCCCTGCAGGCGCACCTGCCGCAAACCGGAGTGAAAGGCTGAAGGGAATTCGATGGAGCTCTCGGCATTAAGCCACACCTCGGAACCGTCGGGGAGAATCACCTTGAAATCCATCCCGCGGGGAGTGGACAGGCGTTTGGTCTTGACCTCCTCGACAACAGCCGATGACACGACAACGGGATCGGCCACAGTGCGAAATGATATGGAGTCACCGAGCGTGAGGTTGATGGACACATCCTCCTGCTCCAACCGCACTTGTTGCGGTGCTCCGTCATGCTGCAGAGCCACGAAGCTTGACAACTCTGCATCATCGCGCAGAGAGGAGAACGTAGCAGGAAAAAGAATTATGAGTGCCCACATCGCCACAGCCCCCAAGATGGCCGCAGCTGACAAGTGCCAAACGGAAAACTTTCTGCGGTGCGAAATCTTCGCCTCCTTATGCTCACGTCGGAAAGTGTCCCACGCCTTATCCACATCGGGCGGGGAAATGCAACTGCGCCGGTGGCTCATCTGTAACAGAGCACGCAAGTGTTTTTCTTCGTCACTCAGTTCGTCTATGTGCTTATTATCTTCCATACCTATTTCTATATCACATTTTAATCAAGACTGTTCAGACTGTTTATTGGTACCTTTTCCTTCCCTTTTCACTTCTAAAGCTTTCCTAAAAATCGCTAAAGCCTTGCTGATGTGCTTGTGTATCATGCCAGGCGTGGTGTCCAACTGGGTGGCCAGCTCACTATATTTCTTTCCTTCGATGTAACACTGCTGCACGACAAAGCGTGTGCGTTCCGGCAATTCTGTCATCACAGTCTCTATCCGCCGCATCAGTTCTTCCTGGGCTGTCAGATCGGAAGATATAAGTGCCTGCTTTTCGTTTAGATAGGCCTCCAATGCATTGCGTTCGATAACCTTGTGTTTCAAATAGTTCAAGCAACGGTTGCGCACAGCTCGTGCAAGATAGGCTTCAGGGTTGCTAGGCTTCCAATGGTCGAAATTCACCCATAAGTCACCGAATAGTTCGCTCACGATGTCTTTGGCAATCTCCTCCTCGTTCACCCAATCGAGAGCATAGTAATAAAGCCGAGAATAGTATTTCCGAAACAAGTCCTCAAAAGTATGCTCGTTATGATTGTGATAGATTGCTTTCATATTATGTTTTCAACCGAAAAGAAAGGAATAGCTATATTTCAAACAATATAGAAAGCATAACAAAAACTTGACTTTTGCTATGCTTTCTATTTTATAATATTATTCTGCGTAAAGTATTGACAATCACTTCTGCCGCAGGAAAATGTTAATCGGTGTCCCACTCAACGACCAACGCTCACGCATTTTGTTTTCCAAAAAACGGCGATAGGGTTCCTTCACATATTGTGGCAGATTGGCAAAAAAAACGAAGGAGGGAACCTGCGTGTTGGGCAACTGTGTGCAATATTTTATCTTGATATATTTCCCCTTTATCGAGGGAGGAGGATAAGCTTCAATGAGCGGGAGCATCTCCTCGTTCAGACGTGCCGTAGAAATGCGCGTCGTGCGGTTTTTGTAAACTTGTTCAGCAGCCTCCAGCACCTTGTAGATGCGCTGCTTGGTCAATGCGGAACCGAAAATTATCGGGAAATCGGTAAACGGAGCCAACCGGTTGCGCACGGCGTTTTCGAAGGTTTTCATCACCTTATCAGTCTTTTCGGGCACCAAGTCCCATTTGTTGACCACAACCACCAACCCTTTCTGGTTGCGCTGGATGAGAGAGAAGATGTTCAAATCCTGCCCCTCAATGCCGCGTGTGGCATCGAGCATCAGAATGCAGACATCGGAGTTCTCGATGGCACGAATGGAGCGCATCACTGAATAGTATTCCAAATCCTCAACCACCTTGTTCTTTCGACGGATTCCGGCTGTGTCGACCAAATAGAAGTCGAAACCAAACTTTTCATAACGGGTATATATCGAGTCGCGGGTCGTCCCGGCAATCTCAGTCACGATGTTGCGATTTTCCCCGATGAAGGCATTGATTATGGACGATTTTCCCACATTGGGACGCCCGACAACGGCAAAGCGAGGAATGTCATCATCAAGCAACCCACCAGATTCTTTCTTGAATTTACTGACAATCAAATCGAGCAAATCACCCGTGCCACTGCCGCTCAATGCCGAGATGCAATAGGGGTCGCCCAAGCCTAACTTATAGAACTCCGCAGCATTATATTGTAGGTCATTATTATCAGTCTTGTTGGCAACGAGAATGACAGGTAACGTCGTGCGGCGCAAAATGGAAGCCACCTGCATATCCAGATAGGTCACTCCATTGACCACATCAACCAGGAAAAGCACCATGTCGGCTTCATCAATGGCAATAAGCACCTGTTTGCGGATTTCTTCCTCAAAAATATCATCCGAATTGACCACCCATCCTCCGGTGTCCACAACGGAAAATTCCTTTCCGTTCCATTCGCTCTTTCCATATTGGCGGTCGCGGGTCGTTCCGGCTTCATCGTTCACAATCGCCTGCCGCGTGCGGGTCAGACGATTAAAAAGCGTCGACTTTCCCACATTGGGACGTCCAACAATCGCTACTAAGTTTCCCATAAATCTTCTTTTAGTGTGATGACTTCACAGTCTGAAATTAATTAATCCAAATTGTAGCCAAAGTTCTTCAGTTCTTTGTCTGAACTGCGCCAGTCCTTGTCCACTTTCACAAATGTTTCCAGATAAATGCTCTTGCCAAAGAATTTTTCCAAAGACTTGCGCGCCTCGGTCACAACTTTCTTCAAAGCTTTGCCCTGCTTTCCGATAATGATGCCTTTTTGCGACTCCCGTTCGACATAAATCACTACATTGATATGAATGAACTTTTCGTCTTCCTTGAATTGCTCGACCACAACTTCCACCGCATAGGGTATTTCCTTGTCATAGTAGAGCAAAATTTTCTCCCGGATGATTTCCGTCACAAAAAAGCGTGCTGGTTTGTCTGTCCACTGGTCTTTTTCAAAATATGGCGGAGAGTCAGGCAGCAATTCCTTGATGCGTTTCATCACCACGTCAATATTGAATCGGGCCGTAGCAGAGATGGGAATAATCTCAGCTTTCGGCAACAGGTCATGCCAGTTTTCGACAATCTTCGTCAGAACCTCCTGATTGCTCAAATCAATCTTATTAATCAGCAACAAAACAGGAACGCCCATCGCCTGCACTTTCTGAATGAAATCGATGTTTTTGTCAGGTTTCTCCACTACATCTGTCACATAAAGCAACACATCCGCATCTTTCAATGCCGATTCAGAAAAGCTGAGCATGGACTCTTGCAATTTATAGTTAGGCTTGATCACCCCTGGCGTGTCAGAAAAAACAATCTGCATCTCATCCGTATTGATAATGCCCATAATACGATGCCGGGTGGTCTGAGCCTTGAACGTGGCAATGGAAATACGTTCGCCCACCAGAAGGTTCATCAACGTAGACTTCCCGACATTCGGATTACCCACAATGTTCACAAATCCTGCTTTATGCATATTAATTATTTAGACAAAAAGAGGCTGTATCAAAGCATCCAGAGCATATAGACAAACATCATGCAAGTCCCGCTCTAAGATGTTCTGAACAGCTTCTCTTCTTTATTATCAAACAGAAACTTTTATTTCTTGGCATTGCCATCATAACCCCATTTCACATACACAGCACCATAAGTAAATCCGGCGCCGAAAGCTGTGAAAATCAAGTTATCACCTTTGCGCAGCTGGTTTTCATAGTCCCACAAGCACAGAGGCAATGTGCCACCACTGCTATTGCCATAGCGTTGAATGTTCACCATCACTTTATCTATAGGAACTTCCAGACGATTGGCCACTGCATCGATGATACGCAAATTAGCCTGATGAGGGATAACCCAATTGATATTATCTTTGTTCAAACCATTACGTTTTGCTATTTCTTCCGTCACATTTGACATATTTGAAACGGCATACTTAAAGACCGTGCGCCCTTCCTGATACAAATAATGCATCTTGTTGCTTACCGTAAAATAAGAAGGAGGACAGACCGAACCACCGGCCTTCAAGTGGAGAAATGGCAAACCCTTGCCATCTGTACGCAACAAAACATCTTTTACTCCATAATCTTCCATTGTAGCCTCCATCATCACAGCAGCCGCACCATCGCCAAAAATTGGACAAGTAGCACGATCTGAGTAATTCACTATTGAAGACATTTTATCACCTCCAACGAGAATGATTTTCTTGTGACGACCAGATGAAATCAAACTGCTGGCTACATCAAGCCCATAAAGAAATCCGCAACATGCAGCAGAAAGATCAAATGCGAATGCATTCTTTAAACCCAATTTATCACAAAGAATTGAAGCCGTTGAAGGAAATTGATAATCAGGAGTTGTCGTACACACAATCACCGCATCAATATCATCGGGATTGGAGCCCGTGCGTTGCATCAATTGTTTGGCTGCTTTACGGCACAAGTAGGAAGTCCCTAATCCTTCTTCGCTAAGAATACGTCTTTCCTTTACGCCGATACGGGTCATAATCCATTCATCGTTAGTATCCACCATACGCGACAACTCTTCGTTGGTCAAAACATATTCAGGAACATAACCGCCGACTCCTGTAATGACAGCATTTATTTTTTCCATGTAATCAAAATTCTCGTTATAATATAAAAGTAGCCAGAGAGGAGACCTCTCCAGCTATATTTAACCGCATCAATTAGACAGCAGCCTCTTTTACGATTGCCAACTTGCCTCTATAATAGCCGCAAGCGCCACATACAGTGTGATAAACATGCCATGCTCCACAATTTGGGCAAATAGCCAATGTAGGAGCTACTGCTTTGTCGTGAGTTCTTCTCTTAGCAGTTCTAGTCTTTGATTGTCTTCTCTTAGGATGTGCCATTTTTTCTAAAACTTTTAATTATTATCTATTTATTATTTTCTTTAGTTCATTCCATCTCGGATCAACATTATCGTACGTTTCCGAATCATCCGATTCTTCTTTACTTAAATCATTTTCTTCATCAGCTAAGGTTCGCAAATACTGACTCAATTTTCCTTCCATGGCTTTGTTACATTTACCCTTTTCATGAACATGCTTAACAGGTATATCCAAGGCTATGAATTCATACATATACCATGCAACATTTATCACACCTTCTCCTTCAGGTATGACCACCATATCTTCATCTTCCATATATTCATCGCCAAGTTTGACTTTCAAGACATCTACAGAAGATACAGGTTGATCCATATCATCCAAACAACGGTCACAAGACACACTCACGACACCATCAATCTTAAACGAAAGCTCGTAAATTCCAGCAGTCTTTCTGACTGTTAGTGTAACATTAACGTTTCCTGCGTGAACCTCTGGTGCATCAATATCGCTAAAGAAACGATTATCAAGCGCATATTCACAGGAATATGTATTCTCTTTCATTCCTTTCAGGTCTATTCTATATGCATCAAATTTTTCCACAACCATTGTTCTTATACAATTTCATTGTATTCGGGCGACAAAGTTACAAATAAATCTACTTAATTAGATACCAAAGAGAATAAAACTTTCAT
>CAZOKL010000048.1:0-16285 GCA_964580305.1 uncultured Bacteroides sp. | reverse complement strand
ACATGTTTTAAAGGTTACCATTTTCTCTAAGGATTTTCTAAGGCTAACTATCAAAACAACGCTACAAATCCGGTCATTCCAAACAAAAAATAGGAACTAAGGTTTGACTCTTAATTCCTATAACTAATTATTCTTCTGTTCTTTACCTGCGGAGAGACAGGGATTCGAACCCTGGGAACAGTTGCCCGTTCACCGCATTTCGAGTGCGGCCCGATCGACCACTCCGGCATCTCTCCTATGATAAACCAAAGCTATCTCGCTTTTTCCGTGCAAAGATGGTGCATTTTTCTTAATTCAACAAGACAAAAAAGGATTTTTTTAATGACTATCGCAAGTCTCCAAACCGGCAGAGTTTAAAAACAAGGAACAGACGGGGAGAACATGAAAAAAAGCGCGGACACAACGAGACAGGCCGTGCATCCGCGCAAACAACTAATAATCAATTAATGTCTCACGACATGAAAAACATATAGGTCATCAGCTCCATCCCGGATTCTGTCCGAATTCATCCGGATTGGAGATGGTGGTCAAGAAACCGTTGGGAATGGGACGAAGGTTGCAATATTCGTTCACATAAGGAGCCACATCGGGATTGTAGTTGAGATCCTTAATGTAACGTACAAGATTGCCCGTTCGTTTCAAGTCAAACCAGCGGATGAACTCAGCGCAAAGTTCGCGGGCACGCTCGTCAAGAATGAAGTCGAGTGCCGTGGCCTCACCTCCTGCCTTAGCCGCAGCGCTCAGGCTGGCCAACTGCGAACCGCTGACTTCCATGTCTGACTCATGCCCCGAAACGGCAGCACGACGACGGATGACATTCAGATAGTCAGCAGCCGCGTCATAACTGCCATTTGACTTCATCACCTCACATTCGGCAGCAATGAGATACATCTCCGGCAAACGCATCATGAACACGTCATTCGAACCTACCTGCGAGTTGGTCGGCAAACCAAGTTCTTCCAAATGAGCATCTTCAAACTTCAACAGTGTAGGGAAGTGGATGTTAAAGTTGGCATCAGTGCTGACAGCCCCCGTAATGGGGTCGTAGGTATCATTGATATCAACTATGGCATAAGAAAGAGCACGTTTTTCCGTATCCGTGCCTTCAAACTCTTGCTTGGTGAAACACATGGCCAGGTCACCATAGGCCATCGAAGTGCCGACCATAGAAGTCGGCTTCTGGAAATGATTGAGATCGGTTTCTGTCCATACATAATCAGTTGCTGTCTGATAGTAGTTCTCACGGAACCAGTCGGTATAGCGCCGGTCGATGGTCTCATCATAAAGTTCCAGCAGGTGCTTGGTCGGCATCATACACATGGCGCCGCTATATGAGTTACGGTCATTGCCATATTCATAACATTGTTCGATGCCCACCCAATCGGAATACTTCGCATGGAAGTAAATGTGCAGACGGTTCGGGTTGCTGGAATTCATGTTAAGCGAAGCCACTGTGGAGTGGGTCGCAATGAGCATTGCTTCCGTGTTGGTCTTGTTGTTAGCCGGGTCAAACACTTCTGCCGGTGTATCATAGAGCGACACACCCAATTCGTCTTGATGCTCTATCACATAGTCGGCGGCATCCTGAGCCATCTGATAATAAATGTCCTTTTCGGCTTGGGTGTCACAATATGAAGCATAGGTCAGGGCAATACGGGCTTTCAAGCCATAGGCAGCTTTTTTCGTGAGACGACCAACGTCACTTGTCGTATTAGGAATATAGTCGACGGCACTCTGCACGTCGGTCAGCATCTGGTTGTACAATTCCTCGTATGTGCTGCGATAGGCCTCAAACACCGGTTCGACAGTTTCTGTGGTGCGCAGTTCCACATTGCCAAACATTTCCACCAGCATCCAGTAGGCATAAGCACGGTGGAAACTGGCTTCGCCATAGCGGCTGTTACGTGTTTCTTCGCTGCTCCAGTCCAAATCGTCGATGCGGCCCAAACAAGCATTGCAGACATTAATAATCTCATACAGTCGTCTCCAAGTGTTAAGGAACTGTCCTGTTGTGGAGTTTCCCTCCTGATACTTGGACATCTGGCGTCCGTAACCGCAGTTGGCTATGTTAATCCAGGTGTCAGAGCCGCCGTTCACCAGGAGCACGATGTCTTCACGTCCGTAAAACTGTCCGCCCCAATAGCCATAAACACCATTCAGAACGGCGTCAAACCCGGTTTCCGAAGAGAACACATTGTCAGCCGTCGTTCCTCCCGGATTGTATTCGTCAAGGTCGCATGACTGGGTGGTGAAGAGCAATGCACCCAGCATAGCAATCAATATATAATTCTTATATCGTTTCATATTGTCATTTGTTTGGTGTGTTGTTCTTGTTAAAAGTCTAAATTGATGCCGAAGATAAACTGACGGAGCAGCGGCGACGTGGCTGCACCACCACGCTCTGCGTCATAATCCTGAATCAGGTGATTACGAGCCTTGGAGAACACGTTGTTGGCCGTCAGATAAAAGCGCAGGCGGGAAATGCCAAGTTTCCTGGCAAAATTATCGGGCACGGTGTAACCCAGTGAAATGGTCTTAATCTTCCAGTAGGAACCGTCAATGAATTCAGTGGCATAATATCCCACATAATTGTAATACTCCGTCTGATTGGGACGCGGGAAATCATTCGTAGGATTCTCCGGTGTCCAATAGCTGAAGTAAGCCGGGAAGTTGGAACGTCCTTGCGGGTCATACGCACCACCGAACTCGTAGTCGATGTATTGTCCCCAGCGGGCAATCAAATAAATGTTCAGGTCGAAGTTCTTGTAACGGAAGTTGTTGTTGAAACCGGCAGTCCATTTCGGCGACGTGGAACCGATATACGTACGGTCATTGGTCGCATCAATGATGTGGTCACCGTTCAAGTCCTTCAGTTTGATGTCACCCGGCTCAAAGCATTGTGTCATTTCTGCATCCTTGAAGTAGGTGGCTGCTTCCTCGCGTTCACTTTCCTGCCAGATGCCTAACTTCACATAGGTGTAGAACGAGTTGAGCGGACGACCGATGAGCAAACTTCCAGTCTCGGGATCCGTGCTCGGCTGGATGTCAGTTCCATCAATCAAGTCGGTGATTTCTTCATGGTTGGCGGCAAAGGTGAAGGTCGTGTTCCAACCAAAGTCTTTCTTGTTAAAGTTCACCGTGTTGATAGCGATTTCAATACCCTTGTTCATCGTTGAACCGATGTTCTGATACATCTTGAACGACGTGTTGTTGGATGCACCCGCTGAAGGCGGCAGGTCGCGCGGCAGGAGCAAGTCTGATGTGTTGGTTTTATAGAGATCGATGGTGGCTGAAATACGGTTGTCCAGGAAGCCAAGGTCGAATCCCAAGTCCCACGTCTTGGAAATTTCCCAACCTACGCTCGAGTTACCGATATATTCATTGAACCTATAGTAGGTGTAACCATTGTCCTGGAAGGCCGAATTCGTGTATGCCGTCATTCCGGACATGGTGCCATATTCCGAGATACCGGAGTTACCGGTCATACCCCAGCTCAGGCGTACTTTAAGGTTGCTCAGCCAGGACACATCACGCAAAAACGCTTCGTCACTGGCACGCCAGGCCATGGCCACCGAGGGGAAAGCCGCCCACTTGTTGCCTTCGGCCAGACGGGAGTCACCATCCCAACGATTGGACACCGTGAGCATGTAACGTCCCTTGTAGCTATAGTTGGCACGAATGGCATAGGAGAACGTGGTATGCCGCGTGTATTGTGAGCTGATTACATAGGTACTTTGGTCATTAGCGCCCAGATTATGATACAGGTAAGAGTCAAGCAACTGGCCTTCACCAGCAGCATCCACACCGGTCAGGATGGAATTCGTGTAGGAGGTCAAGGCCGTGGCACCGATGGTGTGATCGCCAAAGGTCTTGTTGTAGCTGATTACGTTATCCCAGTTGACAAAGCTCCTTTCCCACGAACTCACTTCCGACTTTGAAGTGGCATACGCACCTGCACGACCTATGGAGTTGGCTCCTTCAAAATCTTGCTCGCGATAAAATGTATAATTAATGCCGATGCTGGAGCGAAAACTCAATCCATCAATAGGTGTAATTTCCAGATAACCGTTGGCCAGGATGTTGGTCTTCAGGTTATGGTGCTTTGCCGTTGTGCCGTCGGCCTCATCGGCCAACGGGCTGACATTTCCACTCTGTCCCAGCGGCCACAAGATAACATCACCATTCTCGTCATAAGCCTCGCCAAGAGGTGAATTGGTTGCAGCACGCCACAACACGTTGGAGTTACGTTCATTTTCGTTGTAGTGCGTAATCTGGCTGTTGGCACCAATCTTAAAAACATTGTTAACATTGTGCTCCACGTTCAGGCGCAAGTTATATTTGCGCATGTTATCATCCTTAAACGTTCCCTGTTCCTGATAGAAACCGGTCGAAAGCAAAGCTGTGGTACGGTCGGTTCCACCCGAAGCCGTCACCTGGTGACTTTGCACGACGCCGTTATGGAACACCTCGTCCACCCAGTCGGTCCACTGCCCGTTCTGAATGGCAGTCCATTCGTTGGAAGTAAAAATCGAAGCGTCGTCGGCCGTAGAACTCCACTGTCCGGCTGTACGGTAGGATTCACGACGGACGTTCAGATAATCTTCACCCATCAGCATGTCAGGATATTGCGGCCAACCGTTCACACCGACATAACCGTTGTAAGACACACGCGGCTTTCCGGATTTACCTTTCTTCGTTGTAATGATGATAACACCATTGGCACCCTGCGAACCGTAGATGGCCGTGGAAGAAGCGTCTTTCAAGACTTCGATGGACTCAATGTCCGACGGGGAAATGTCGGCAAATTCAACACCTTGCATACCATCAACGATGATGAGCGGCTGGTTGGCAATGCTATTTCCATAAACGTCTTCCACGTCAGAGAGTGAACGTTTGCCACGAATGTTAATGGTCACACCCGAAGTGGCACTACCCGAATTACGCGTAATGTCCAAACCGGGCACCTGGCCCTGGATGGCTTCCAACGCATTGGAAGCCGGCGAACGCATAATGTCATCAGCCTTGACCGAGGTGACAGAACCAGTCAGGTCACGTTTTTTCATTGTTCCGTAACCAATCACCACCACTTCATCAAGCAGCTGATTTTCATCTTCCAACCGAATAGTCAGTACACTCTGACTACCGACTCTCACTTCCTGAGTTTTGAATCCGACGTATGAAACCACCAATGTGGAATTGGCCGGAACATCAATGGAAAACTTTCCGTCAAAATCGGTTATGGAACCGATTTGCGTACCTTTCACTTGCACGGAAACACCAATAAGAGGCTCGCCTGCCCCATCAATCACGGTGCCCGTAACTCTCTTTGTTTGGTTAACTTCCTGTAAATTGGCTACATTACCCCCCCCACAGCAGCTTCAACAGCCATTGGGAGAGCAAAAGACATCATGGCAGCACACAAGCCTCCCGTCAGGAATCTGCGACTAATCAACATAGTCGCATTACACTTTTGTTGTTGTCGTTTGTTCATGATTTTTAAGGTTATAGATAGTAATAGCGTTTTTATTATGGAAATTGTGATAAATTTAGCGATAAAATCTAAAGTTTTATAGCTAAAGCCCTATTTTTAATATAATATAACATCTTAACATATCCACCTCAGAAAAAACTCGCCCATTCTCTCTATATAATAAATAGGTGTAAAACAGAAATCCCTGTCGGTTCAATCAGACATCAGCCTTTGCTCCCGCAAACAGGACATCGGCAGATGCTTCATCCGAGGGAACCGGAGGAAAGAAACCGTTTGTCTGCATTTTTCTTCTCCACCGACAACTGCCTGCAAAACCAATCTTCCACACACGCCCGACAACCGTACTCATCTGCCAGTATTTCCGCAAGGAAACGCCCATAAAGACATAAAGCACTACAAACAAGCACGTTACTCCGGCATATTTATTGCATCCATTTTGCATGCAAGCGGAATAGAGGGCGGCCGAGAGCGCAAAGGAGACTAAGCAAACACGCAAAGGAGGGCAAGCAGAGACGGAGTAGAGGACTGACACGGGCGGGACTTACGGTGACGGCAAGCTGCCAGGAATCCAACTGGGGAGAGTTTGGGCGGAGGGCATTTGTTGTCAATATTATTTCAAACCAACGAGCCACACGAACGATGCAGAGACTTCCTTTTCCGTGCGAGAATGTGACGCGCGAAAGCAGATTCTTCAAGGAAAAAATTTTTTTATGACACGTATATTTCTTAACTTTGCTAATAACGTATCACTTTAACATCACACAGGATATGAGAATAGCTATCATAGGTGCAGGCAACATGGGCGGTGCCATTGCATGCGGACTGGCTCAAGGCCATTTCACCGAGACGAGAAACATCATCGTGGCCAACCCTCACAACGAGAAGCTGCAAAGGCTGCAAGCCCGCGTCCCGGGCATCCAGGTGACCAACGACAACAAGGAAGCTGCCCGCGGTGCCGACATTGTCATCGTGGCCGTCAAGCCTTGGAAGGTGAAGGAGGTGCTGAGCCCCATCCATCCGCAGCGTCCACAGATACTCGTGTCACTGGCTGCCGGCATCAGCATGGAGCAGCTGGCACAATATGTCGACCCTGAAATGCCCATCTTCCGCGTCATCCCCAACACGGCCATTGACGTGCGTGCCAGCATGACGTTCCTCTGCGGGCGAAATGCTTCCGACGAACAGACAAAACTGCTGCTCGACATATTCAACGGCATGGGGCTCGCCATGATGGTGAAAGAAGAACAGTTTGAGGCAGCCACGGCCCTCTCTTCGTGTGGCATCGCATTCGTGCTGAAATATGTGCAGGCAGCCATGCAGGCAGGCGTCGAGATGGGACTCCCGCCCCAAAGCTCCATGCGCATGGTGGCCCAGTCACTCCGCGGCGCGGCAGAACTCCTGTTGCAGAACGACACTCACCCGGCTGTGGAAATCGAGAAAGTGACCACTCCGGGAGGCATTACCATCAAGGGCCTGAACGAGCTGGAACATGCCGGTTTCGCATCGGCCGTCATCCGCGCCATGAAGGCCAGCCGTTAAGGGATACAGCAGAACCATAAACAATGTGCTTCACTTATAATACTTAATTATTTTTTCAACAAACCATATGACAGAACAAATCAAACAAATCGCTGCACGCTTACGCGGCCTGCGTGAGGTGCTGGAACTCACGGAACAGGAAGTGGCCGATGCCTGCCAGCTCAGCGTGGAGGAATATCATGAGATAGAGGCCGGCATACGCGACCTCTCGGTGAGCACCCTGCAGAAAATCTCGCGCAAGTATGGCATCGCACTCGATGTGCTCATGTTTGGCGAAGAGCCCAAAATGAGCTCCTATTTCCTCACCCGCGCCGGCACGGGCATCTCTGTGGAGCGACGCAAGGCCTATAAATATCAGGCACTGGCCTCGGGCTTCCGCGGACGCATTGCCGACCCGTTCATCGTCACCGTTGAACCCAAGCCGGAAGGCACCCCGGTGCAATTCAACTCCCATCAGGGACAAGAATTCAACCTCGTCATCGAAGGACGTATGCTGCTCAACATCAACGGCAAAGAACTCATTCTGAACCCGGGAGACAGCCTCTACTTCAACTCGACTCTTCCTCACGGCATGCTTGCCCTCGACGGCAAACCTGTCAAGTTTCTGGCTATAATCATGTAACAAAATACAATGGTAGAAAGATTCATCACACAGATGAGCTTCTCTTCGCAAGAAGACTTCATCAAAAACTTCCACGTGCGCGTGCCGGAGAACTTCAATTTCGGCTATGACGTGGTGGATGCTTGGGCTGCTGAACAACCCGACAAAAAAGCCCTTCTTTGGACAAACGACAAAGGAGAGCATCGTCAATATACTTACGGCGAACTGAAAGAAATGACCGACCGCACGGCTTCCTATTTCCAAAGCCTGGGCATCGGACGGGGCGACATGGTGATGCTCATCCTGAAACGTCACTATGAGTTCTGGTATTCCATCATCGCACTGCACAAGCTGGGCGCTGTGGCCATCCCCGCCACCCACCTGCTGACGAAAAAAGACATTGTCTATCGCTGCAACGCAGCCGGCATCAAGATGATTGTCGCCTCGGGCGATGACATCGTGCTGGGGCACATCACCGATGCCATGCCCGAATCGCCCACAGTGGAACGTCTGGTGAGCACCGGTCCGCACATCCCCGAAGGATTTGAAGACTTCCACGCCGGCATCGACCACGCCGCGCCGTTTGTCCGTCCGGAAAACATCAACACAAACGACGACATCTCGCTGATGTATTTCACCTCGGGCACCACGGGCGAGCCGAAAATGGTGGCTCACGACTTCACCTATCCGCTGGGGCACATCTCGACGGCCAGTTTCTGGCACAACCTGCACGAAGACAGCCTCCACTTCACCATCGCCGACACCGGCTGGGGCAAAGCCGTGTGGGGCAAGCTCTACGGGCAAATGATAGCCGGTGCAAACATCTTCGTTTACGACCACGAGAAGTTCACGCCGGCTGACATTCTGGAAAAGATTCACGAATACCGCATCACGTCACTCTGTGCTCCGCCCACCATCTACCGCTTCCTCATCCGCGAAGACCTTTCGAAATATGACCTGACGTCGCTGGAATATTGCACAACAGCCGGTGAAGCACTCAACTCGGCCGTCTATGACACTTTCAAGCGGCTGACAGGCATCCGCCTGATGGAAGGCTTCGGCCAGACGGAAACTACGCTGACACTGGCCACATTTCCGTGGATGGAGCCCAAGCCCGGCAGCATGGGCGTGCCCAACCCGCAATATCGCATCGGTCTGCTCACCTCCGAAGGGCGTGAGGCCGAGGACGGCGAGCAAGGGCAAATTGTCATCTATACGAATGAAAACAAACCGCTGGGACTCTTCAAGGAATACTATCGTAACCCGGAGTTGACGCACGAAGTCTGGCATGACGGCATTTATTACACCGGCGACGTGGCCTGGCGTGACGAAGATGGCTACTACTGGTTTGTGGGCCGTGCCGACGATGTCATCAAGAGTTCCGGCTACCGCATCGGCCCGTTTGAAGTGGAAAGCGCCCTGATGACCCACCCGGCTGTGGTGGAATGTGCCATCACCGGCGTACCCGACGAAATCCGCGGACAAGTGGTGAAAGCCACCATCGTGCTGGCACGCGACTACAAGGCACAGGCAGGCGAAGCACTCATCAAGGAGTTGCAGAATCACGTGAAACGTGTGACCGCTCCTTACAAATATCCACGCGTCATCGAGTTTGTCGACGAACTGCCAAAGACCATCAGCGGCAAAATCCGTCGTGTGGAAATAAGACAGAACAACAATCATCCCAAACAGTAAACATTATGGCAACAACAAAAGATTACGGCTCACTGGTCGAAGTATTCAGAGGCGACCTTTGGGAGGCAGAACTGGTAAAAGGCTTTTTGGCCGCTAACGGTGTACAGGCCATGACGAAAGACGAAACTGTGGGCATCGCCTCGCCCTATAACAATGGCGGGGCAGGAGTTGTCGTCCTGGTGAACCACGAAGAACAAGTGTTTGCCGAGAAAATCATCCGCGAGAACAAACCGCGGCTGAACAATCGCTAAAAGAAAAGAACATAGTGGTAAGCGTTTAAATGTTATGATTTAACACTTTTACCACTATGTTCCTATTTCTCATTCGCAATACTTCCAATATCCCTTTGAGAAAACAGGAAGAAGGACGGAAGTTATTGTCGAGGGTGTAAAAATTATCAAGAGTCAGCGACGGCGACGAAAGAACTCCGTCATCAAGGCACCGGCTTCATCGGCCATAACACCAGAAGTTACAGTCGTTTTGGGATGGAGTACGCCGGGTGCATAGATGTGGTAGCCGCGCTTCGGGTCATCGGCACCATAGACCAAACGGCCCAACTGCGCCCAGCCCAATGCGCCGGCACACATGGGGCAAGGCTCCACGGTGACATAAAGCGTGCATTCGTTGAGATACTTACCACCAAGTGCGCTTGCTGCAGCGGTGATGGCCTGCATCTCCGCATGGGCGGTGACGTCGGTCAATGTCTCGGTGAGGTTGTGCGCGCGGGCAATGATACGACCGTGGCTTACAACAACCGCGCCCACAGGCACTTCGCCGCGGTCTGCTGCCAACCGGGCTTCGGCCAGCGCTTGTTTCATGTAGTGATTATCATTATTCATGGAGAGTCAGCGTCGCATGTCGTGTTCGTTGAAAAGCGTGGGATAGTCTTCCTCCATTGTACGATAAATAAAGGCCAGCATCGTTTCGCGCATCCATCGGCCCTTGTTGGTAATCTTGTATCTAGTCAGATAACGGTCGACGATGGCGGCTTCATCCTCACTCACCCAGCACACCATGCGCCGGGTGCGCCTAGGTTCGGTTGAGGGCACTTTCACACGTTTTTTAACTTCTTTACTCATAACAACTGCAAAAATAATTGCTCCTTTATAAACAGGAAAGTATAAAAAGATTAAATTTGCAAAAAGCTCAAAGAAACATTGCCCTATGGCTGAGCACAATTTGTTGGGGAAAGCCGGAGAAAATCTGGCAGCCGACTATTTGGCGGCAAATGGATACTGCATCCGCCACCGCAACTGGCGGGCAGGCAGGCACGAGCTGGACATTGTGGCCGAAAAGGACGGCACGCTCGTCGTTGTGGAAGTGAAGTCACGGCGCAGTGACGCCTACGGTAGCCCCGATGAGGCTGTGGACGAACGCAAGGTGCGTAGCATTGTGGCCGCAACGGATGCCTACTTGCAAGCATTCGGAATGGATGTGCCGGTGAGGTTTGATGTCATAGCCGTGGTGGGCAGTGTAACGGAACATCGGATTGACCACATCGAAGATGCATTCTATCCGCCCCTGGGGTAAAAAACCACTCCGACTCTCTCCCCCAAAAGGAGAAGTTCATGCGTTTTTAAGAGTAGTTTATTCATTCATTGCCTTGAAAAGGCCGAAATTACAATTAATTATGAAACACTACCTAGACCATTTCGAAATAATCCGCACGGACGAGACCGACTCGACCAATGTGGCTATTCGTCAGTATGAGCAGAGTTGCGACAAGGAATTTCTAGTGCTCTCGGCTGAATACCAGACCGGAGGCAAGGGTCAGCGTGGCAACTCATGGGAATCTGAACGAGGGAAAAACCTACTGTTCAGCATCTTATGCCGGCCTACATTTCTCCCGGCCCGTCAGCAGTTCCTGTTGTCGCAAGCCATCACCCTCAGTGTGTTCGACACGTTTCGCCGCTCTGTGCGCCGCTTCAGCATCAAATGGCCCAACGACATCTATTGGCGTGACCGCAAGGTGGGGGGCATCTTGATTGAAAACGATTTGGCGGGAGAATACATCGCACAAAGTATTATCGGCGTCGGACTGAACATCAACCAGACGGAGTTCCACAGCGATGCGCCCAATCCGGCATCCATTCTGCAAGTGTGCGGCATGCACTGCAAGCGTCGCCACGTGCTGGAACACATCTTGAAGCATTTCGAAGCCTACTACCGGCTGCTTCAGCAGGGAAAAATGGGCGTCGTGCGCGAACATTATCGCGAGGCGCTTTTCCGTAAGCGAGGATTCCACACTTATCGTGACAAGCAAGGCGAGTTCAGTGCCCAACTGCACCATGTGGAAGATGACGGACACCTTATTCTGGAAGATTCGACAGGCCGCCTGCGCGCTTATGCGTTCAAGGAACTGACCTACGTGCTTTAAATCTTTCGCGTTCATGCACAAGCGAATCCTGCACATTGCCGTCCCCTCCATCATTTCCAACATCACTGTTCCACTGCTCGGGCTGGTAGACGTCACCATTGCTGGGCATTTGGGCTCACCGGTCTATATCGGTGCCATTGCTGTGGGGGGGATGCTTTTCAACATGATTTATTGGATATTCGGTTTCTTGCGCATGGGAACGAGTGGCATGACCTCACAGGCTTTCGGCAGCCGCGACCTGGATGAAGTGACGCGCCTGCTCCTGCGCTCCACCGGTGTGGGTGTGCTCATTGCACTGGGACTGCTCGCGTTGCAATACCCCATACGGTGGGTGGCCTTCCAACTCATCGAAACCTCGCCCGAAGTGCAGGCGAGTGCCCAGCTCTATTTCCACATCTGCATCTGGGGTGCTCCTGCCGTACTCGCGCTCTATAGCTTTTCGGGCTGGTTCATCGGGATGCAAAACTCACGCTTCCCCATGTTTGTGGCCATCACGCAAAATGTAATCAACATCACGGCAAGTCTCTCGTTTGTCTATTTCTTGGGAATGAAGGTCGAAGGCATAGCCCTTGGCACCTTGCTGGCGCAGTATGCAGGGGCAGGCATGGCCGTGTGGCTGTGGCGCCGCTACTATGGCTCGCTGCGTCGGCGCTGGCGTTGGCGCGACTTTGCCAACCGTCGGGCGATGTCACGCTTCTTCCAGGTGAACCGTGACATCTTCCTGCGCACGCTGTGCCTGGTGACCACCACGGTGTTTTTCACCTCCACGGGTGCACGCCAGGGAGACATCATCCTGGCTGTCAACACGCTGCTCATGCAGCTCTTCACCATCTTCTCCTATGTGATGGACGGCTTTGCCTATGCGGGCGAAGCACTCGGCGGACGTTTTTACGGTGCAGGCAACATGCAGGCTTTCCGTCACACCGTGCGCAGCTTATTTGTGTGGGGGCTGGGCATGGCGGCAGCTTTCACACTGCTCTATGCCACAGGCGGCCAAGGCTTTCTGAGCCTGCTCACCGACGAAGCCGAAGTCATCGCAGCCTCAGCCGAGTTTCATTACTGGACGTTGGGCATCCCCCTGGTGAGCTTCTCGGCCTTCCTGCTCGACGGGCTTTTCATCGGCACCACGTCCACCCGCTGGATGCTCCAGTCCATCTTCGTGGCCAGTCTCTGCTTCTTCCTTATTTATTGGGCAGGCTTCACCCACTTAGGCAACCATGCCCTCTGGCTTGCCTTTTTGGTCTATCTGGGTATGCGTGGCGTGATGGAGGCCTGGCTGGGGCGGAAACTGCTTTGGCAACATTAATCGGGCACTTAAAGAAAAGCAAACAGCGGCGTGTGCCGTTCCCGTTTTTTATCGTTACCTTTGCGAAGATACTTTAATACCTTATATATATGGCAAAATATAAACGCATCCTGCTCAAGTTGAGCGGAGAGAGCCTGATGGGCGAAAAGCAATATGGCATCGACGAGAAGCGGCTGGGCGAATATGCAGCCCAAATCAAGGAAATACGAGACATGGGAGTGCAGATTGGCATTGTCATCGGTGGAGGCAACATATTCCGCGGACTGAGCGGTGCTTCGAAAGGATTCGACCGCGTGAAGGGCGACCAGATGGGCATGCTTGCCACGGTCATCAACAGCCTCGGACTGAGTTCGGCACTCGGGGCCATCGGTGTGAAGGCACGCGTGCTGACAGCCGTGCGCATGGAACCGATTGGCGAGTTTTACAGCAAGTGGAAAGCCATTGAGTGCATGGAGGCTGGCGAAGTCGTCATCATGTCATGCGGCACAGGCAATCCGTTCTTTACCACCGACACGGGCTCGTCATTGCGCGGCATCGAGATTGAGGCAGATGTCATGCTCAAAGGCACACGCGTGGACGGCATCTACACGGCCGACCCGGAGAAAGACCCCACAGCCACGAAGTTCACCGACATCACCTATGACGAGGTGCTCCGCCGCAACCTGCGCGTGATGGATCTCACCGCCACCTGCATGTGCAAGGAAAACAATCTGCCCATCATCGTCTTCGACATGGACACCGTGGGCAACCTGAAGAAGGTAATTGCCGGAGAAGAGATTGGCACACTGGTGCATAATTGAAGCCTTCTTTTGGGATGCAGATGATGCTGGTTATTAACCTTTTATCCACATCCAGAGAAGTCCGATGTCAATACCCTCCCCTGTGGCGTCAGAAACGGAAGCGCATCCCGCCGGAAACGGAACCTATTCCCGTTGAAAATGCGACCGTATGCCGTTAAAAATGCGTAAGGTCGCAGTTTCAACGGCATACGGTCGCATTTTTTACGGCGTATAGACGCATTTTCACACAATTTCTTATAAGTCATACATATGAAACCAATAGCATCAATTATTATCTTTTTCTCCTTAATGATTCCATCATTAATTCTAAGCTATGGAAACTATGCAACAACTAAAGAACGTATCATAGAAGATGTTAATCAAGCCTTAGCTCAAACAATTCTATATAAAAATCCCAATCAGATTAATCTGGACACGTTGAAAACGTTCAGATCTAAATTAAGAATAAACCAGTTAAAGGAAACATCTTATTTATCACTATGTACTGAAGAACCAAGTAAAATATCTTTTTGCAGTGACACCATGAGCTATAAATGCGGCAATGAAAGACTTCATATAAGAGCATACCCCAACTGTTCCAAAGCTGCCGTGTTCGTCATGTCCGAACAAACAGTCCCCGGCATGTTGTTTGCCATTTCCATATTATGGGGGATGTTTTCCATTGTCTATTTACGCATAAAGAATAACACAAGACTGAACATTGATACTGATAATCAAATCATTGTTTTAGGTAATCTTTCTTTCTCCAATTCCCGTTCTTTGTTTTATAATGAGAAGAAGGAAACAATCTATTTTACACCGATGCAACTGGAGTTCATGAAATTGCTAATCACAAGTGAGTACAAAAAAAGGTCTGTAAATGAAATTTGCGACTGCCTTTGGCCGGGAAAGGAAAACGCAAAGGAATCATTATATACACTGGTGCGTAGATTAAAGCCCGTGGTAGAAAACAACAGTAATGTACGAATTATCTCAGACAAAGGAGGATATTACGCTCTTACAGTTAAAAGCACATGACTGTCAGCCGATTGTCAGTCTGATGTCCGCATAATATCAGTCGCTTCGTAGTTGTTTTGCGGTTGTTTTTTGTTTGTTTTGCACACAAAAAACTATCGCGTTATGACAAGATTTCACTCTTTCTTTCTACTGCTTTGCAGCCTATTGTGTGCACTGCCGGTCATGGGCCAACACACTGTCAAGGGTGTTGTAAGAGATATCGAAGATAAGCCGATAATTGGAGCCTCTGTCATTGTAAAATCAAAATTGGATTCCATTTATTATAAAGGTTGCTCGACGGATGATATGGGACAATTTGCCATTAAAGGGCTTGTATCTGGAAAGTATGAACTTGAAATCTCATTTTTAGGATATGCAAATTACTGTCAAGATTTGAATCTTGACGAATCTGTTAATGTCGGAACAATCTGTCTTCAGGAAAAATCTCTGAATATAGACGAAGTTGTAGTAACTGCAAATATGGTAAAGAGATTTGCAGATAAAAAAGAATACAGATTAACCAACAAAGAGAAAGAACAATACGGCAGTGCTTTGTCTGCCTTGGAGTTTTTGCCCAAAATACAAGTTATTGACCAAAGTGTATCATCTGTTAACGGTAAGGATGTAAAGCTCTTAATCAACGGCGTCCCGTCAACACCAGCAGACTTGTCGGTCATATCCCCAGATAATATCTCAAAGATAGATTACTATACGCAACCTCCGATTCAATATTCAAATATGGGATTGGGGGCGGTAATAAACGTAATAACAAAGGAGAAACAGAATGGAGGTTCTGTCGGCATCAATGCACAAAATGCCGTGACTACAGGATTCGGAAACAATGTCGTCAACTTCAAATATAACTGGGGCAATTCTCAGTTAGGTGTAACATACAATATCAATTATCGGAACTACAATAAAAGAATACTCGATGAAGAAATGGCTTATTCTGTTGGTGGAATAGATTACGAAAAAATCAAAAGCGGAAAATATGGCCCGTATGCCTATGAACAGCAGATGGCAGAAATCAGTTTCAACAATTCAAAAGCAGATAACTATCTGTTCAGTGCAAAACTTTCTTTCAACTCGTTAAATCGCAGACGCTCCTCAACGCAAGACATTCTGTCACGAATTGACGAAGTGGAAAAAACAGGCGAAAGTTCTGATAAAGATAAATACATAAGTCCGGTTCTGGATATGTATTTCAGTAAGTCTTTTGGTTCTAAACATGAAGTCATAATGAATCTTGTTGGTACATACTATAATTCAGACTACGATTATGAGTATAAGGAATTGCTGAATGAAGAAACTGATTTTGAAACGGCAACGATAATAAGTACAGATAAATATTCTTTGATTGGAGAAGCTCTGTACAACTACAAAATGAAAAAAGCCAACCTGTATGTCGGCACCCGATATATGTACAACAACAGTACACAAAATAACCTGCCTTCCAACAACCGAATTACGACGAATGAAA
>CAZOKL010000047.1:0-16404 GCA_964580305.1 uncultured Bacteroides sp. | reverse complement strand
TCCTGTGTCTGTTCCGGTGACACGTTTTTGACGAACTTGGCCGGGACGCCGGCCCAAAGCGTGTGGGGTGGGATGACGGTGCCCGTCAGCACGAGGGCGCCGGCAGCCACGATGGCTCCTTCGCCCACCACCGCGTTGTCGAGCAGGGTGGAGCCCATGCCGATGAGGGCATAGTCGCCCACCCGTGCACCGTGGATGGTCACGTTGTGACCGACTGAGACATAGTCGCCGATTTCAATGGTGGAGCGTTGATAGAGTGTGTGGAGGACGCTGCCGTCTTGAATGTTCACATTGTTGCCGATGCGGATGCTGTTTACATCGCCGCGCAACACGGCGTTGAACCAGATGCTGCAATGATTGCCGATGACGACATCACCCACCACCGTCGCATTCTCTGAAAGATAACAGTCGCTTCCTATCTGGGGTGTGAACCCCCTTACAGATTTTATCAGTGCCATAGAAACTTTAATTTTCCATTATCCATTACTTATCGGTTGCGTTTTCTCCTTGAGCCATGCGCGGTGTGCTTCGTCGAGCAGGGGGGCGAGCTTGGCGTAGACCGTGCTGTGGTAGGCATTCAGCCACTCCGTTTCCTCGGATGTCAGCATGGAGTGCACGATGGGGCGCGTGTCGATGGGGCACAGCGTGAGCGGCTCGAAGGTGTAGAATGCACCGAACTCCGTCTCCCGATAGGGGACGACGAGCAGCGTGTTTTCCGTGCGGATGCCGTAGCGCCCGGCGCGGTAGATGCCCGGCTCGTCAGTCACGGTCATGCCCGGGCAGAGCGGCGTGGGCATGTGATTCATGCGTATCTGGTGAGGCCCTTCGTGCACGTTCAGGTAGGCTCCCACGCCATGTCCCGTGCCATGCAGGAAGTTGACTCCCTCGCGCCACATCGCTTCGCGGGCCAGCGCGTCAAGCTGTGTGCCGCAGGTGCCTTGGGGGAAGCATGCACGTGTCAGGCCAATGTGCCCTTTGAGCACGAGGGTATAGTCGCGCCGTTCGTCGTCGGTCGTCTCACCCAAAGCAATGGTGCGGGTGATGTCCGTCGTGCCGTCGGCATACTGTGCGCCGCTGTCGAGCAGGAGCAGCCCTTCGGGTGCAAGCGGTTTGTCGGTCTCGGGTGTGGCTTCATAGTGCACGATGGCACCGTGTTCCTTATAGCCGGCAATGGTGTCGAAACTGATGCCCCGGAACAGCGGCTGTTCGGCACGTAGGGCGCAGAGCTTGCGGTCGATGCTCATCTCCGTCTCCTGTCCGCCGGGCACGGCTTCTTCCAGCCATTTCAGGAACTTCACCATCGCCACGCCGTCACGCAGCATGGCCGCGTGGAAGCCACGGATTTCGGCTTCGTTTTTCACTGCCTTCATGAGCGGCACGGGAGATTCGGCAAGCAACACCTTTGCCCTGGGGTTGACTGCCTGGCGGACAGCCTCGTTCGTGCGGCCCGGGTCAAGGCAGAGCGTGGCGTAGGGATAGTCGTGCAGGTCTTCCGGCAAGTCTTCGTAATTTTCCGTGTCGACGCCTTCCTGCATGAGGTAGTCTTTCACCTCGGGAGTGAGTTTTTCCGGATGGATGTAGAGGATGCATTCGCGGGTGGTGAGAAGAAGGTAGCTGACAAACACGGGGTTGCAGTGCACGTCGCTGCCGCGCAGGTTGAGTGTCCAGGCGATGTCGTCCAGCGTGGAGAGCAGTATGCCCTCCGCACCGCAGTCAACGAGTTTCTCGCGGATGGCTGACAGCTTCTCGTGGCAGGCGACGCCGGCATATTCGAGTGGATGGATGGTGACCGGTGTGTCTGGCAGTGCCGGACGGTCGTCCCACAACGTTGCGATGGGGTTGCAGTCGGTGCGCAGTGACAGCCCTTCCCGTTTGAGCGACTCACGCAGGGCCTGAGTCTCGCCGATGGTGTTCACCCATCCGTCCACACCCACCACGGCGCCGGGTGAAAGAACTTGTCCCAACCATTCGGGGATGGAGGGCGTGTCGGGCAGGCGGTCTTTCATCAGGCGGAAGCCCGTCCCGTCCAGTTGGTCGGCAGCTTGAAGGAAATAACGTGAGTCTGTCCAGAGGGCGGCATCGTCAAGTGTGACGACAGCTGTGCCCGCACTGCCCGTGAACCCCGACACCCATTCGCGGGTTTTCCAATGGTCGGGGACGTATTCGCCCAAATGAGGGTCAGTGCTGGGGATAATGAAGGCTGACAGGGATTGTTCGCGCAGATATTGACGCAAACGTCCGATGCGTTCGGTGATAGATTCTTTCATATTCGCTTTGTTTATGATGCCTACAAATTTACAAAATCTGTCGAAACGTCAAAGTGCTTCGGCGATATGCAGGCAGGCATGGATTCCGCCCATGCACGGAAAGGAGGCCGCCCGACGACGCTCTCCTTTCCGTGCGTGAGCGGAGTAGAGGGCGTGGACGGGCGGCCTCCAGGGAGACCAAAGGCCTGATTTTAGACGGATAAAGGCCAGACCTTTGGCGCCCCAAGGTCTGGCCTTTGCTGAGATGAAATGAGATACAGGAGAAGTCTGGCTTAGTCTGCCTCCGTGTCGGGAATTTCCCCGTTCGTAAGGTTGGTGATGAGCATTTCCATGGCCTTGCCCATGTTGCCGCTCAGCATCATGTTCCCTTGGTGTGTCTGCGGCTGGCGTTTTCCCGAATTGAGGTCGTCAAGCCGCTGTTGCAGCAGGGCGGCCGTCTCTTTGCGGATTGACTCGTCCTTGCATTCCTTGGCGACGGGCGTGCAGCGCCGGCACAGTTCAAGGTCGGTGGGGTCGACATTTGTCATCAGCTCGTGCAGATAGCCGGCATAGGCCGTCCAGTCAGCTTTCTTTTCGGCATAGTTGAGCAGGGCGTCAAGGCGTAGCTCCTCGCGGTTTTCCACGTCGCACTCCTCCATCAGTGCCAGCCATTTCTTCATGTTTTCCTCATCGAGCGTCACGTTTCCTGCGGCATCTTCCGTCACGAGCCAGCGCGGATAGTTGCTCCAGACATTGCGCAGCTTCATCTTCACAGGTGTGTCGCCCAACTGGTTGATGAGTGCCTCGGGATGCTTGGCCGTGTGGATGAAGGCCGGGCTGAACGGATTTGTGATGTGACGCATGAAGAGTTGGGCCAGTTGTGCATCTTCGGCAAAGGTTTCTTCCTTTCCTTCAAGCAGAATTTCGACCACGTCATTGCACTGTTCGCGCTTGTAGGCACTGCTCAGTGTTTGGAGATATTGCATGAGAAATTCCGGGTCGCGCTCGCCGTCGGCAAAACGTTTGTCCATCTCGGCCGATGCGTAGTCGGTGCTTGCCTGCTCCACTTTCTTGATGAACTCGTCGGCCTGGCATCCTCCGAGGAAACGGCCTATTTCTTGTCCGTCACCGTTGAAGATGATGAAAGTCGGGTAGGCCGTGATTTGGAATTGTTTGGCCAATTCCACACCCTCGCCTTGCTCCATATTGATTTTGATGTTGACAAAACGCGGGTTCATGTATGCGCCCACCGTCTCCTGCGGAAACACGGTGTTGCTCATCATCTTGCACGGCCCGCACCACGAGGTGAAGCAGTCAAGGAACACGAGCTTTCCCGTCTGTTTGGCCTTGGCCACGGCGTCTTTGAACAGTGTGCCTTCGGGTTCAAAATTCATGCCCTTCTCCTGAGCTTGTGCCTGCCAGCCGGTCAGAGTGGCCAGCAGGATGAATAACAGTGTGGTTAGTTTTTGTTTCATAGATTATGAGGTTTTGATGATGATTACATTTCCATCACATATTTCCATGACATGTCGCTCACCTTGCCGGGGACGGTGTAGGTGCGCAGTTCGTCGGAAATGGTTCCGCTGGCAGCATCGATGGTATATTGGTAGAGCCGGCCTTCTTGTGTGGTTTCGTTCCATGTGGTAATGTGGACAATGGTGTTGGGATTGGGCAGGATGCCTGCGTACATAATAGTATAGAAGTAATACTTTTGGATACGAACACATGTTACTTCTTCATTGACAGACGGGGCTGTCCAGGCTTCTGTTGCTATGGTTGAGGAATTATAGGCCAAGTTATAGACTTTATTGCCTGCTCCATAAAGCACGTATTCACCAAGGAATGCGGCAGCAATGGAGGTTGCATTCTGGATGTCGGGTGATGATGTGATGTCATACCATCCAATGCCTACGTTGGTGTCAGAGGCATCTCCATTGAAATTGGCAATGGCTAAGTAGCGTTCATTGCCATTTCCCATCAATAGATAATCATAGCCCATGTTGGCAAGTCCGGTACCTCTTCCCCAATCACCCGTGATGAGTGTGGCGCCGACATTGTTGACATCAAAGGGAGCTGTGGTGCTTTGTGTCTCGAAAGGTACGATGGAAGAGGTGTATTGTACGATGTGATAGAAGCGTCCGTTTGTTTGGTCGTAAACTACGGCACTGCTCGTATTGGACACATCGCTTCCCCAGGGAGCTAATTCTCCATAGTCGGCAGTCAATGCCGTGCCCATGTAGTTTCCTCCACCGGTCATTGAAGTATAGTTGACCGTGTAAACGCAATTATCATTGATGAGAAAATTCCTCATTGATGCTCTTCCCGAAGTTCCATACCAAGTAGGAGCAATGACACTGGGTGCGCTGTAGAAGAAGTCTGCAAAGTCTGTGGTTTTTTCAAAAGTGGCATTGTTGACACCAACCAGGTCTTCTGTCGTGAGGCAGATGACAGGGTCTGCGCCATCCAAATTGACAACTGGATGTATGATGCGGATAGGGGTTCCATTTATGGGGGCTTGGTTGGATGCACTGTAGAGATTCCAGAATTCACGTTCTTGTGCAGTTGTGATATTCTTTTTCACTAAAGTGTTCACCACTAACCCGACATCAGACGTGCCGGGTTGGTCAGCCCGTTCATAGATTAACATCCAGCCGGCAGTGATGGATTCTTCCACTAAGCAGGAAACACGAAAATAAGTTTGGACACCAGTCTCTCGGTGAGTGACGGTGAGCTGTAATTGATAGGTTCCTGCGACGCTGGTGATTTCCGTTTCCAATTTAGGAGCATAGCCGAGCGTGTCAAGTACTATCGTGCCAGAGGAGGTCGTGGCCGCAGTGTATAGTGTCCAGATGTAGTCCAAGGGGAAGTCGTCGCTGTCATTTGCCCGTTGTCCGTTGTACAGAATGTTTGGCTCTATTGCAATGGTGTCATAACGACCTATCGAATAAGCCTCTAAGATTCCACATCCGGTAGTGTCAATTACCACTTCATCCAAATCAATGTAGTTATAATTACCTTTGTCATCATAGCAGGATGTTAACCCGCCTACACCTATGATACAAAACATAAGTGTTAGTAATATAGTAGAATTTATACGCATAGTGTTCGGTCTTAAAAGGTTATTAATGCGCCGGAAGAATCTCTCAAGGGTTCATCGTGTGTGGCGTTGTATTCTTCTAAAGCCAACTGTAAGACTTCTAACAGATAGTTGGCATAATTATAGGACAGTTCATTGGTTTCTTCATCATAGGGCACAGTCGCGTTACGATTGATGGAGAACTCCATAATGCCCAATACGTCAATCATGAACTGGTATTTTCTTTGGCTGTATTCTCCAAAGATATCTCCAAGTGCGTAATAAGGATAGTCGGCACTGTCCCAGTTGTCGGGTTTGGCGAGATAGTTTCTTAAGATGACGGATAGTTGGCTATATTCTTCCGCTCCTTCCACAAATTCATCGTTAGGAGCCAGGCGAAAACGCAAATAGCCTTCTGTTTCGGAAGAGTTGAACAGGCTTTCGTCCTTTAACTTTGACGTATCAAAATATATGGGACATGTTACAAGTATCTCCCCGGCCGGTATCGTATAAGTTTCAGTGCGGAAACTTCCTTCGGCTTCTTCTATGGTGCCATCAACAACTTCCAGTGAGAACGTACGGTCATAATCGGTCGCCAGTCCGATGACCCGAGCATAAAACAGTACAGAGTCTTCTTCTATGGCATAAGAGTAATTATAACTGATGCTGTCAGTGGGATATGTCTCAGATCCAAACCAAAGATTTAAAGCCGTATATTTTATATCGTACACAGGGGTTTCATTCGTCTCACAACTGTTCATTGTCGATAAAATGATGATGAGCAGCCCTAAAATTTGTATATGTTTCTTCATAATCGTAGGTTCAAAATAGAGTTATAATTTAGCGGTTATCTTCACGCTGTGCTGCATCTGTTTCCGAAACAGGGAGCGGAAAGGTATATGCACGTTGTCCGATCATGTCAATCTCGGATCCTATAACGTTGGAACGATTCAGACGTTTGTACAAGAAAAATAGTTGCCCTTCAGCTAACATTTCCCTGCGATATTCGTAAATCAATTCACTGTAGAAATCTGAGGGAAGTGCGGTCAATGATGAAGAAGAACGATTTGTTCTTAATTCATTCAGCAAAGAAAGAGCATCTCCACCTGTACGATAGCGGCATTCGGCAGCAATCAAATACATCTCTCCTAATCGTATTAAAGGCATTTTGTCGCTATAATAGGAACTTTCCTCAAACACTTCTCCTGTGTTAATCGTTGGGTTCGAGTATTTCAATAAATAGCGATTGTTGACAGACTCATTTTGTGTTCCACTTTGGAATTGATATAAATATCGGTAATCAGTAGTGATGTTATTGAAATAGTCACTAAGAGCCGTGGATGTTAGTGAAAAACCGGATACATCCGGGTCAAAATAAGTATCAAAGACAGTGGACAATGAAATGTTGTTGAGTGCAAAGATTTGTTCGGTGGCAAAAGCATAGTCATGTCCCAAACTGATTACAGACAGTTCTGCCCACGGGAATGCTCCGGAGTTAATTATTACTGTTGCTGCTGCTTCAGCATCGTCATAACGCTGCATCCACATATAGAGACGGGCTTGCAGGGCCTTGACGGCGTAGTAGTTCAAGTGCACTTGACGGTTCATCAAATAACCGTTGTCATCCATTTCCGTGATGGTTTCACCTGTCAGGATGGGGTCTACTAGAAGCAACTGTTCAGCTTCCAACAAATCTGCCTCTACGCTTTCTGCAACTTCCTCTACGGTCAACTGCGGGAATACACGGTAGGTCAAATCTGTGCAATAGGGAATGGACGGCATGGAAGGGTTGACAGCATAGCTCACACCAAAGCAACGTAGCAAGTCAAAATGAAGGAAAGCACGCAGTGCCAAAGCTTCACCTTTGATAATGCTGTAATTGTTGTTTGTGAAGAGGGATTGCCGTTCGTCGATATGGTTTATCAGATTGTTCACATTGGCTATGCCGTTGTAGGATGTAGCCCAAATGCTGGCAATCACGCTTTCAGACAAAGAGCTGCTGTAATCATATTCAGCCAAGGTCTCGTATGCTTGAGCGTTAGAGGCAACGCTGGTGCTTGGCAGGTTTGACCATTCATGAGCCAGGACGGCCATAGCTCCAAAGGTCATTTCCATGCCGTAGGTTGATGTGGACAGCATTGATGAGTAAACGCCGGCCAAAGCTTCCTTGAAACCACTTTCGGTAGAAAAGAGTTCGGTGTCTTCAATCTGTGAGGCCGGTTGCACGTCCAGCCAGTCATTGCAGGAGGTGGCTCCGCCCAGCATCAGCAACAGGCAGGCACCTTTTATATAAATGGAGTGTAAGTGTATCATAAGTCTGATTGAGTTTTTAGAATGTTGCAGATAGTGATAAAGAGAACGTACGGGCATACGGATAGCTTAGTCCGCGTTCAGTCTTTACGGTAGACACGTGGAAGAGGTCATTCATATAGAATGAAACTTTCAGACGTTCCATTCTCAGTTTGCGCAGCCATGAGACATATTTGAAATCATAGTAGCACGATAAAGAGGCAAATTCCAAGACGTTGTATTTTTCCACAAAGCGGGTCGTGGGGTAAGTGGTCGTGGGGGTGTATGTGATGCGCTTAAATTTTGCCACATCACCTGCTTGTTGCCAAGTGTCGCTCAACACACGATGATCTACATTGTTGGCAATGTCGACATTTTCCACGCGGTCCACCAGTGTCTGGTTGTAATAATCGCCACCCAGTTTATAGCTGAACGAGCAGCTGAAGCCGAAACCTTGATATTCACCACTTACGCCAAAATTACCATGATATTTGGGATTGGTGTCGCCTGCCACGATGTAGTCGTCAGAGCTCCACTCATATGTAGTCGTTACGCCGTCTTTCTTTAAGAAGAGTTCTTGACCGGTAGCAGGGTCGATGCCCAGAGACTTCACTGCCCAGATGACTGTCATGGATTGTCCTTCTTCATAGCGAACGATGGTCGAAGTGGTACCGTTTGCGGCTTGTTCACTTTCCTGTTCTTCATTATAGGCCCGTAAGGCGTCATTGATTTTTGTTACTTTGTTGACGTTGTGCCCTATGGAGAAGTTGAACGAAGCCCATGAATTGTTTTTGCGGAAGAAACGCCAGTTCATTGTGGCATCGAAGCCTTTATTTTCCACGTTGCCCAGGTTCTCTTGATAGGAACTGAAACCGGTGGAGGTGGGGAGTGTCATGGCCAACAAGGCATCTTGGGTCTTGCTGCGGTAGACATCAATCACAAGATTGAAGCTTTTGAACAGTTGCAGATCCAGACCGATGTTCAGGTCGGCTGTCTGTTGCCACTTCAGTTGGTCGTTGGCCATAGCCATCAGGTATGCACCCACGATGTTGTCATAAACCACGTCGCTGTAGAAATTATAGGTAGCTTTGGCTTGATAAGGATTGAAGTTCTGGTTACCTGTCAGACCATAGGACGCACGTAACTTCATGAGGTTGATAAAGCCCAACTGCTCGATGAAGCTTTCGTTATGGATATTCCATCCCAAACCGGCAGACCAGAATGTACCCCACCGGTTATCGGAACCGAATACGGACGAACCGTTGTAACGCAGAGACAAGTCGGCCATGTAGCGTTCGTTATACGAGTAATTCACGGCTCCCGTAATGCCGACGTCGCGAGAAGTTGATTCGCTGCCTGAAGGACTTCCGTTTTCTTCATATTGGCGAGCAAAAGAGATGTCGTCCACGTGATTGTTCAGAAAACCCCAAGCTGTCATGCCGTGAGAGTTTGACGTGCTGGAACTCACACTCCAGGCTGCATTGGCCAGCAACATGTGTTTGCCGAACTGTCCGGTGTAGTTGGCTGTGATGTCAGACGACAAAGTGCTCGACTCACCATCGGTGATGGAGTAGGAACCACGCAGAAAATAGTTGTCACCAGTCCATTCGGAGAACATCGTATGATCGCCGGGATAGAAATCTTCACGCTTGTTGGTCTGGTAGGTGTAGCCCACACGGCCTGTGAAACGCAGATAATCGGTCGCACGCCATTCGATGTAGAAGTTTTCAGTGTATTCGGTATACTTTGAGAAATTCTTAGTCCCGATGGATGCATTGTATAACGGGTTGTAATAAGTCACCGTGCTGCTTGCCCCTTCGTAGGTGCCCAGAATTTTCGTCAGATTGCCATTCTCATCATACGGAGAGTAATACGGGTTGGCCGACACGTAATCGGAGAAGGAGCCGTAGGGCGAGTCATTGGCCGTGTTTGACGTGAGTGTCAACGAGTTGTTGAACAGCAAGTTTTTGTAGCGATATGACAACTTGATGTTGCCGGAGATGGTGCTGCGGTCAGAACCTTTCATGACACCGGTGATGCCGTTATAGCTCAATGTGGCGCTGTAACGCATTCGTTCATCGCCTCCTTCCATGTAGGCGGAGTGCTTTTGGCCCACGCCTGTGCGCAAGGGCTGTGAAAGCCAATAGGTGTCCACGCCACTGGCAACGTTGGCCAGCAATGTGTTATATTGTTCAGTTAATGCCTGTTGTCTGGCAGGGGAGCTTCCTGTGTAACGTCCCGCATTCAGCTCTACTTGCAGTTTCTCAGCCGCATTGCAGAGGTCGTAGGATGATAAGTCGGGGGCCTCGATATTCAAGTCGCCGGTGTAGGTCAGGCGCAAACGGCCGGGTTCCGGGGCAATGGTTTCAACGACAACCACGCCGTTAGAAGCTTTCGAACCATAGATGGCTTTGGCAGCTGCATCTTTCAGGATGGTGACCGATGCCACACGGTTCATGTCGAGGTCAAAGATGGTCTGGCTGCTAGTCTCGAATCCGTCAAGGATGAAAAGCGGTTCGTTGGGATTGCCGTCATAATCGCCTTGCAGCCCGCTGAAGGAAGCATTACCGCGAATGGTGATGTTATTGAACGTGTTGGGATTGGAACCGTTGAGGTTATTCTCCTCAAGGATGAATGAAGGGTCGAGGTTGCTCAGACTTTTGATGATATTCTGATTGCCCACTGATTGCAAATCTTCTTTGGTGTAGGTCTTAGCCGAACCGGTGAAGCTGGAGGCTTTGTAGTTGAACAGTCCCGTCACCACGACTTCGTCCACCGTGTGGGCATCGTCTTCCATGCGGATGGTGAGCGGCTTTCCGGTGTAGTTCACGGTGACTGGCTTCATGCCGATGAAGGTGAACGACACGTTTTTGACCGTTCCGTCGTTAGGCAGATTGATTTCAAAAAGTCCGTCGGCGTTGGTCACGCCCACAGCGAGGTTATCGTTCGTTCGGATGTTGACACCTGGCAGAGCATTGCCGTGGGTGTCGGTCACGACACCCCTCAAGACAAGGCGGGAAGCCGTGCGCAACGGTTGCCTTGTGTTGCGTGTGATGGTAATGGTGTTGCCTCTGATGCGATAGTCAAGGGGGGGGTAAAATCACTCAGAATGCTGTCCAGCAATTCTTTGATGGATGCATTTTTCACACTGACTGTGACTTTGAATTCTTGCACTTCGTTGTAGGTGAACAACACTTTGAACCCGGAGAGTTCTTCCACTCTTTTCAACACTTCCGGCAAAGGCTCGTCCTGACAGGTCAGCGTGAGGTTGTCACTTTTCTCTTGTGCCGCAGTCGGCAGGCTCAATGTCCACAGAACTGTCAGCAGAAAAAGTGTCCGGAAGATAATTTTCTCTTCTAATACAAACAAATTCCTCATAGTTTTATAAATATTTGATAAATATAATTTGTATTACTACGAAGAACTTGTGATTTTAGTCCCGTCAAAAAGCTATTTTTTTCGAAGAATCGTTATTTTTTTGCCTTCTTGAGTGACAGACATGTATTCAAATTGGTTTAAATTCTCGATTATTTGCGTGATAGTATCCAGACTGTCGACTACGAAATGCAGGCGTGTCTGCATCAAGTAGGGGTCGTCTTCTATCTCCACCGTCAGGTTGTAATATCGCCCTAATTCATAAAGAATCTCTTTAAGGGGAGCATTATCGAAATAGAGACGACCGTCTTTCCACAGGGCACAGTAGCGTGTGTCCACTTCGGTGATGGTAAAGGCCCTGTCGGCGTAGGCGATGTCTTGTCCCGGGTGCAGGGTGATTTCGTGACCGATGGCAGGCATCTCGATTTTCACCGAGCCTTCCACCAGCGTGACGTGGGTGTCTGCGTCAGGATAGGCCCGGAGGTTGAACTCTGTACCCAGCACTTCGGTGGTCATGTTATGGGTATGGATGATGAACGGATGTGACTTGTCCTTGGCCACACGGAAATAGGCTTCTCCTTCCAGTCGCACCTCGCGTGTGGCACCTGTGAAGCGCGACGGGAAATGCAGGCGGCTGTCGGCGTTCATCCACACCTGGGTGCCGTCGCTCAGCTTGATTTGGTAGACCGTGCCGCGAGGGATGGTGACCACTGTCGTGTGGGCTGTGTCAGGCCGGGCTTGTGTGAAGTCGGCTTGCCGTGCCGAGAGGATGGCTCCCCGTTTTCTCACGGGGGCTTGTTTGGGAAGGACTGTTGTCGTGTGTCCCGGCTGGTCGCCGAAGCCGTCGGTCACGGTGATGGCTGTTGTCGGCTGGGCTTCGCAGAGGACGATTTCTGTCAATGTGTCAATTGCTTTCTCCTCCCTCCATGAGAAAAGAAGCACAAGTGTTGTTATGGCGGCAATGCCGATTGCCACACCCCACGCACAGCGCCGACGCTGCACTCGCTTGCGTGCTTGCTCGGCTTCGCAGATGCGTGCTTTCAGCCGCTTCCATTCTTTCTCCATCGGAGGCTCTTTGAAGCGCATTCTCAGCAGCGCCTGCTCGCATTCATACAGAAGCTGGTTTTCCACGTCTTGTTCTGTCTGGTGTCCTGTCGTGTTTTCATGTTCTTCCATAGTTGGCATCATTTTATAATACTACGAATGAGCAGTGCACTTAGTTACCGCCTTTTTTATATTTAACAGAAAAATATTGCCGGATGATGTTCAGTCCTTTCATCACGTGTTTCCGCACACCGCTTTCGGTCAGGTTCACTTCTTGTGCCACTTCCCGGTAAAGTTTCTTTTCGAGGTAGCATTTCTCCATGACGGAGCGTGTCAAGGGAGGCATGCGGGCGATGATTTCCATGATGGTGGCGATGCGTTGTTCGCTCTCCCGACGTTCGTCGGCATTCCATTCTTGAAGCATGCGCAGGTATGATGCCGTGTGGACTGCTTGCCGCTTGTTGCGGCGGATGTGGTCGATGCAGAGGTTGTGCACATGCGTGTACATATATGTTAAAGCCGTGTCGGGCCGGAACTCGTCGATGTGTTGCCACTGATAGAAGTAAGACTCTCCCAGAATGTCCTTGCACAGCTCAGGGTCGGGAATCAGGTGAAGTGCGTAGTAGTAGAGGCACGAATAGCTCTCCCGAAAGAAAGTCTCGAAAGCTCTTTTCCGGTCATCATTCATGTGCAGTTCACTTTCCTCTCGCAGCATAACAGTGTTCTCGGATAGTTAATGTCTTTTTAGAAATCATGTTTGTGTGACAGCAAAGGTAGGCATAAAAACGGAGTAGTCCAACACTCATGTCCCGCTGCCGGATGGCGACACGGCACTCGGTCTCCATGTCGGGCAGACGTGGTGAAACCACTGAGGGTTTGAAGCGTGACGAAAGGCGAACTGATGGCGGAGACCGCAACCTTTTGCCGACTGGTGGTAAGTTTTTTCAGAAATCCTTTTCTCCTGCCTGTGTATCGGTTTTTAATTGCAAGTGCCGGATTTACAGCCGGTAAGCATGTGGCAGACACGGCACATGCACGCCCTCTATTCCGCCCGGACACGGAGTCTACTCCGCCCGTGCACGGAAAGGATGCCGTGGTTGGGCGGAGTGGAGAGCACTTGTGGCAGGGGTTGAAAATGTCATTATTTCTTAACGAAAAACCGGCTCACCTGATGATGGGATGTGTGCCGCTTTGTTTGATGGCAGGTGGGGCAGACAGAAGGCAGTGGGTGAATGTGCTGCATTAATTAAGGTGGAAAATTCATTTGGAGATGGTGAAGATTTGTGTCTGGCCAGGCTCCGTGACGAACGAGCGCAAGATAGGGCAGGAGAGTGACACGTTGGCCGATATTTATAGTTTATTATATTTTCCCGAAGGAAAGAATCCAAATTTATGCCTAAATTTGCGACCTGAAAAGTAAAAATATGTAATTAAAACAGATATATTATGAACTTCTTAACGAACGAAAAACTTACTATTGTAGGTGCAGCCGGCATGATCGGTTCAAATATGGCTCAGACAGCCATCATGATGGGTTTAACTCCGAACATCTGTTTGTATGACCCCTATGCACCGGGTTTGGAAGGTGTAGCTGAAGAATTATATCACTGCGGTTTCGATGGTGTGAACGTGACCTTCACGAGCGACATCAAAGAAGCCTTGACAGGAGCTAAGTATATTGTGAACTCAGGAGGTGCGGCTCGTAAGGCCGGCATGACTCGTGAGGACTTGCTGAAGGGCAATGCAGCCATTGCTGAAGAGTTCGGCAAAAACGTAAAGGCTTACTGCCCTGACGTGAAACACATCGTGGTTATTTTCAATCCGGCCGACATCACCGGTTTGATTACCCTGCTTTATTCCGGTCTGAAACCTTCACAAGTGACCACTCTGGCCGCTCTTGACTCCACCCGCCTGCGCAGTGAACTTGCTAAGCATTTCGGTGTGTCAATGGATGCAGTGGAAAACTGCCGTACATACGGTGGCCACGGCGAGCAGATGGCCGTGTTTGCATCAACGGCTAAAGTCAATGGCAAACCGTTGACCGACCTCATCGGCACAGATGCTTTGACCAAAGAACAATGGGCTGAAATCCAGCAGAAGGTGACAAAAGGCGGTGCCAACATCATCGCATTGCGTGGCCGCTCCTCATTCCAGAGCCCGGCATACGTTTCCATTGAAATGATTGCCGCTGCCATGGGAGGCAAGCCGTTCAACTGGCCTGCAGGCCGCTATTGCTCATTCCAGGGCTTCGACCACATCATGATGGCCATGGAAGTGTCTATCACGAAGAACGGCTGTGCTTATGAAGAAGTGACTGGAACTCCTGAAGAAATGGCCGACCTCCAGAAGAGCTACGACCACCTCTGCAAGCTGCGTGACGAGGTGATTGAGATGGGTGTGTTGCCTCCTGTGTCTGAATGGAACAAACTGAACCCGAATATCAAGTAAGGTAGAACCGAAATACCTTGGTTACAATAAGATGCTCCCTTGTTCTTATGGAAGAAGAGGGAGCATCTTTTTTGTTCCCTTTTTGCAGAAAACATGAAGGAATGTTTTGTAAATAAGTAAACTATGTGTATTTTTGCGCCCACTTTGCAATGCATGTATTTATTAACTAACTAAATAAAAAAACAAAAAGCAAAATGATTGTAGTACCTGTAAAAGAAGGCGAAAACATTGAGAAAGCGCTGAAGAAGTTTAAAAGAAAATTTGAGAAGACCGGTGTGATTAAAGAATTAAGAAGCAGACAACAGTATGATAAACCGTCTGTAATCAAAAGACTTAAGATGGAACGTGCCGTTTACGTTCAGAAACTTCAGCAAATAGAAGAATAAATATTTCGCGATTTTCTTGAATTTATAATCCAATTTCCATATATTCGTTGCTGAATTACTATAAGCAATGATTCTATGTTGGTAGATTCTTTCCTGGACTACCTCCGGGTTGAGCGGAATTATTCCTTGAGAACCATCCAAAGTTATGAGGATGATTTGCTGCAATTCGAGGTCTACTTTACAAATCTGGATGCGGAGTTGACGTGGACGACCGTTGATGTGGATGTCGTTCGCCAATGGGTGGCGAGCCTGATGGATGAGTCTTATACGGCAACTTCAGTGAATCGGAAGCTGAGCGCCTTACGCTCGTTTTATCGGTTCTTGCTCCTGCGTGGATTGCTGAAGCAGAGTCCGGTGCAAAACCTGAAAGGACCTAAGAAGAAAAAGCCGTTGCCTGCTTTTGTGAAAGAGCGGGACATGGACCGAATCCTTGACGAGAAGCCTGAAGCCGATGACTTTATCGGTGTGCGCGACCACTTAATCGTGGAGACGTTTTATCTGACGGGCATGCGTTTGTCAGAGTTGATAGGTCTGGAAGACAAGGATGTCGACCTGGAGGCAAGGATTTTGAAGGTGACAGGAAAGAGGAATAAACAACGTTTGATCCCTTTTGGGGAAGAATTGTGTCATGATTTTGCAGCTTATGTCCGATTAAGGAATGCGGTTGTTCCAGTGCGTAGTTCTGAGGCATTTTTTGTAAAACCCAATGGCAATCGGATGACGCATTCGCTTGTAGATAGTTTGGTAAAGAAAAGATTGTCAGAGGTTGTGACGTTGAAGAAATGTAGCCCTCACGTGTTAAGACATACGTTTGCCACATCTTTATTGAACCATAATGCCAATCTGGAAGTGGTGAAGGAACTGTTGGGGCACGAGAGTCTGAGAACTACAGAGATATATACGCACACAACTTTTGAAGAACTCAAACAAATTTATAAACAGGCTCATCCCAGAGCATAAAAAAGGAGGTTTATATGGAAATTAGAATTCAATCAATTCATTTTGATGCTTCTGAGCAGTTACAGGCTTTCATTCAGAAAAAAGCAGCAAAATTAGAGAAGTATTGCGATGAAATAAGGAAAGTGGAGGTGTCACTGAAGGTCGTAAAACCTGAGACGGCAAAAAATAAAGAGGCAGGAATTAAGGTATATGTCCCCAACTCGGATTTATATGCAGAGAAGGTGTGCGACACGTTTGAAGAAGCAGTAGATTTATGTTTGGATGCGTTGGCTAAACAACTGGAGAAATTTAAAGAAAAACAACGCGGTAAGTAAAAAACAGCACGAATGTTTTTGTGTTTCAGAATAAATATCTAAATTTGCAGCCGTTTCGCCAGCTTTGGTGAAACGGCTTAAATTGGAAGGCCTCTTTAGCTCAGTTGGCCAGAGCACGTGATTTGTAATCTCGGGGTCGTTGGTTCGAATCCGACAAGAGGCTCCTCAAAAGAATATTATAATTAATAAGGTATATAGGAGTATTCTGAAAAGGGCAAATTCCAGAGTGGCCAAATGGGGCAGACTGTAAATCTGCTGGCTTACGC
>CAZOKL010000046.1:3058-16408 GCA_964580305.1 uncultured Bacteroides sp. | reverse complement strand
TTTTTTCATTACACATACGACAAAGACAATGGAACTTCCCAAAGACCCTATGATGCTCTACAGCTTCATCAATACCAAACTGCGTGACTGCTATTCCTCTCTCGATGCACTTTGCAAGGACTTACAGGTCAACAAACAAGAACTCATCCAGGCTCTGGGCACAGCCGGCTTCGAATACAGTGCAGAGTACAACAGGTTCTGGTGAAGCCATACCAGCCTTGAACTCTTTTACTTAAAATATACAAAAGTTTTAGTGCTCTTCACGGAGTGTATATGTTTCCTCCCTATATTTGTGACAAATGAAACGAAATATACACACATATCTCTTCTTTGGCACAAAAAATATGAGATGTCACAACTTTCAGTTCGTGAAATCTGTGAGAAACTATCCGTTACGCGCCTGAATCCTCCATCACCCTTTCACCATTCAAACAGATTTTTCCAACCAAAAGACATAACTATTTTCACTCATACATCAATACACACGAACTTATGGACGAAATAGCCATAATCCTGATACTTATCTTCCTCAACGGCATATTTGCCATGTCTGAAATAGCCGTCATCTCGGCACGAAAATCCAGTCTGTCGACCGACATCAAAAAAGGCAGCAAGTCTGCGAAAAAAGCCCTGGAGCTGGCCAACGACCCCGACCGCTTCCTCTCCACCGTACAAATCGGCATCACGCTCATCGGCATCCTGACCGGTATTTATTCCGGTGCTTCACTTGCCGACGACTTCTCCGACCTGCTGGCCAACGCAGGTTTTCCGCAGGCCTATGCCCACGTGACCGCACAGACCATCATCATCATTGTCGTAACCTATCTCAGCATCATCTTCGGCGAGCTTGTGCCTAAACGCATTGGACTGAGCATGGCCGAAAAAACCTCTAAAGTCGTGGCACGACCGATGTTTCTCCTTTCTGTCATTGCGAGTCCCTTCGTCTGGATATTGGCAAAAAGCACAGAAGCCATGTATAACCTGCTGGGCATCAAGGATGCCGAGAGCAAAGTGACGGAGGAAGAAATCAAGTCCATCGTACAGGAAGGCAAGGAAGACGGCGAAGTGCAGGAAGTGGAGCAAGACATCGTTGAACGGGTGTTCCTTTTGGGCGACCTGCGAGTCAGCTCGCTCATGACCCATCGCTCTGACATTGTGGCACTCGACATACATAATAGCGAAGAAGAGATTAAGGCTATCCTGGAAAAAGACCTGTACGAAACGTACCCCGTCATCGACCGCACATTTGACAACACGCTGGGCATCGTTGGTTTGAAAGACCTCATCTTCCGCTTCGGACAGGACAATGTTTTCAAACTGGAAAACATTGTGCGCCCCGCCACATATTTTCACGACAACATGAACGTGTACAAGGCTCTGGAGCAGATGAAGGAACACCGTCTCAGCCAAGCATTCATCTGCGACGAATTCGGCAGTTTCCAAGGCATCATCACCCTGAAAGACATCCTGGGCGGACTGGTGGGAAGCATCGAACGCACGGACAACGAACCTGAAATCATCAAACGCAATGAATCGGACAGCTGGCTGGTCGACGGGCAGTGTACATTCTATAACTTCCTGTCTTACTTCGACCAGGAAGACCTCTATGACAGCGACAGCAATTATAGCACCGTGGGCGGACTCATCCTCGAATTGCTCGAGCATGTTCCGCAGTCGGGAGAGAAAGTTGACTGGAAAGGTTTTCATTTCGAGATTGTCGACATGGACGGGGCGCGTATCGATAAGGTGCTCGTCACGGCCGATGAAGACATACAGCAAGGCAACATCGGTTAATCCTCCATGACAGAAGAGACCAAAGACAAGCTCCGGTACTGGGCACGGCTCTATCACACCAGACACTTCATCGCAGCCGACCCCGTGCAGTTTCCGCACCGCTACATGTGCAAGCAAGACATTGAGACAAGCGGATTGCTGACGGCAGTTCTCAGCTTCGGGTCACGCAGACAGATTCTGGAAAAAGCCGAGAAGCTGGATGTTCTCATGCGGCATCATCCTTACAATTACATCCTCTCCCGCCAATGGGAAACGGATTTCCCGGCTAACTGCAAAAACAGTTTTTACCGTATGCTGTCCTACTCCGCCTTCCGTTCCTATTTCGAACGGTTGTACGCTGCCTACACGCACCACGCAAGTCTGGAAGACGCCCTGAATGAGTATTCCGGAACTCCGATGGAACGCCTTTGTGCTTTTCTGGACGTGTCTGCAGAGAGTCCGCAGAAGAAACTCAACATGTTTCTACGCTGGATGGTACGCACGGAAAGCGACGTTGATTTCGGCATCTGGAGGACTTTCTCTCCGGCCAACCTGCTCATCCCGCTCGACACACATGTCTGCCACATGGCCCACGAACTGGGACTCATTGACAAACCGGTATTCTCCCTGCGCAATGCTAAATGCATTACGCAAGCACTGGCCGAAGTCTTTCCAGGCGACCCCTGTCTGGGCGATTTTGCTTTGTTCGGATATGGAATAAACCGAACAGAAGCAAATAAAACAGCCATTCTGGAGACAAAAAGTATATAATCTGTGGCTTGGAAAAGAATATAAGTGATGAAAAAGCACTAATTTTGCGGCAAATGAAACAATAAGTCAACTAATACTCTAAATAAAAAACTAAACATGGAAGCAGTATTCAGCTACATTATCGGTCTCGGGGCAGCCGTCATGATGCCTATCATTTTTACGATACTCGGTGTGTGTATCGGAATCAAGTTTGGAAAAGCACTCAAGAGCGGATTGCTTGTCGGTGTGGGTTTTGTGGGACTATCTGTCATCACAGCATTACTGACCGACAGCCTTGGAGAGCCTTTGAAGAAAGTAACAGAGATTTATGGCCTGAGCCTGGGCATCTTTGACATGGGATGGCCGGCAGCAGCTTCAGTGGCCTACAACACTTCAGTGGGTGCCTTCATCATCCCCGTCTGTCTGGCGGTGAACATCGTGTTGCTTCTAACCAAGACGACAAAGACTGTCAATATCGATTTGTGGAACTATTGGCACTTCGCCTTCATCGGTGCTGTGGTTTACTTCGCCTCTGATAACATATGGTGGGGATTCTTCGCAGCTGTCATCTGTTACATCATCACCCTCATCATGGCCGACCTGACAGCCGACAAGTTCCAAAAATACTATAACGGCATGGACGGAATCTCCATTCCCCAGCCTTTCTGTCAGGGCTTTGTGCCATTTGCCATCGTCATCAACAAGGTGCTCGACAAGATTCCCGGCTTCGACAAGCTGAACATTGACGCCGAAGGCATGAAAAAGAAATTCGGCATCATGGGCGAGCCGTTGTTCCTAGGCGTGATTGTGGGCTGCGCCATCGGTGCGCTAGCTTGCAAAGACAGCAAAGAACTGGTCAATGGCATCCCCTCCATCCTCGGTCTGGGCATCAAGATGGGAGCCGTGATGGAGCTCATTCCGCGTATCACAAGTCTTTTCATCGAAGGCTTGAAACCCATCTCCGACGCCACACGCGAACTCATTGCCCGCAAATTCAAGAATAGTGCCGGATTAAATATTGGCATGAGTCCTGCGCTGGTCATCGGCCACCCGACGACACTCGTCGTGTCACTGTTGCTCATCCCCGTCGTGCTGTTCCTTTCGGTCATCCTGCCGGGCAACCAATTCCTGCCATTGGCCTCACTAGCCGGCATGTTCTACTTGTTCCCTGCCGTGCTTCCCATCACAAAAGGTAACGTGCTGAAAACATTTATCGTCGGCCTTGTGGCACTCATCGTGGGACTCTACTTCGTGACCCATTTGGCTTCGTTTTTCACCGCAGCCGCAACGGATGTCTACACGAAAACACAAGACACCGCCGTACGCATTCCCGAAGGTTTCCAAGGCGGTGCACTGGACTTCGCATCGAGCATCTTCTCCTGGGCCATCTTCCACCTGACCTACTCGTTCAAGTATATCGGCGCGGGCATCCTCGTACTCTTTACCGCTAGCATGATGTATCTCAACCGCGTTCGTATCATCAAAGCATCCAAAGGCGAGAATAAATAAACACTGATAAACACCATACGATTATGAAAAGATTAACTCTAGCCATTCTGATGGGTGTAACCGTCCTGAGCGGTTCGGCCCAAGTGAACTACAAAATCCAAACGGCATGTAACCCGATGGACGTGAAGCACTATGACACGGAACGACTGCGCAGCGCATTCGTCATGGATAAAGTGATGGTTAACGATGAAATCAACCTGACTTACTCTATGTATGACCGTTTCATTTTCGGCGGCGCTGTACCTGCCACCAAAGAATTGTCACTCGACACCATTGACCCGCTGAAAGCTCCCTACTTTCTGTTCAACCGCGAGCTGGGCGTTATCAACATCGGCGGTGACGGCATTGTGACTGTGAACGGGAAGGAATATGAACTGCAATTCAAAGAAGCCCTTTACATAGGGCGTGGCAACCAAGAAGTGAAATTCAAGAGCAAAGACGCTTCCAATCCTGCCAAATTCTATCTGAATTCCGCCACGGCACACAAGGAATACAAGACGCAATGGATTACCATTGACGGACGCAAAGGTTCACTGAAAGCCAACAGCATCGCTGCCGGCAAAATGGAAGATAGCAACGACCGCGTCATCAACCAGCTCATCGTGAACAACGTGCTGGAAGAAGGCCCGTGCCAACTGCAAATGGGCTTGACGGAACTGAAACCAGGTTCCGTGTGGAACACCATGCCACCGCACATTCACAGTCGTCGCATCGAGGCTTATCTTTATTTCAATGTACCTGAGGGCAACGCCATCTGCCACCTTATGGGTGAACCGCAGGAAGAGCGCCTTGTGTGGTTACACAACGAGCAGGCCATCATGTCGCCCGAATGGTCCATCCACGCTGCTGCCGGAACGAGCAACTACATGTTCATCTGGGGTATGGCCGGTGAGAACCTCGACTACAACGACCAAGACAAAATCCAATATGTGGATATGAGATAAGGTCTCACTCTTCTTTTTAGAGCAAGGGCTGCGCGAAATAAACGTTTCACGCAGCCCTTGCCTTTTTTTGTCTCTCCGCCTCTCCCTGTCCGGACGATGCGGACGGAATTATTTCCCGGCTTTCACGAACCGATAAACAGCGAATGTCATGGGGCCTATTTCGGTGTTTACTTGCGTCCCGTCGGTCACTGTTACGCTGCTTTCCTGCGGAATGATGGCCGTGGGGGCATCGAGCGTATTCTCGGCATCGGGGTCGTCACTGTGGAGTGTGGTGCAAGTGCCCTCAGTGAGGACAGCTTTCTTCAGTCCCTTGAACTCCAGACACAGAGTTTGTACACGGTCAGAGGTGTTGACCACCTTGATGATGTAACTCTGTGCAGGCTCATCCCACACGGCACTGGCGAAGAGGCCGTTTTGTCCCTCTTTTCCGCTCACCGGCTGTCCTGCCATTGTGAGGGGCACAACGTTTGTGCCACGGTTATGTCCGTAGAGCGATTGCACGTGCCAGCTGCACGAGCGGACGGAGCGGAGGTTGTCAAACCAGATGAGGTCGGGTCGCCACTGCCATCCCTCGACATGTGCCAGGAGCGGGGCGTAGGTGGCCATGTGCACCACGTCGGCATTGCGCTCCACACCCGTGAGGAAAGCCGCTTCGAGCAGGGACGCGTGGAAGTGGTTCCACTTCTTGCCCCATCCGTGGCAGGCATATTCGCCGGCAAACACTTTCGGCCCTTGGCGGTCATAGTGGTCATAGCGGCTGCCCGATTGGAGAAACCAGCTTTCGGCGCTGTAGAAATGCTCGTCCACAAGGTCCACCTTCAGGCGTCGCATTTCGGGCCAAAGGTAGTTGAACAGTTCACCTCCCGAATACGGGCCGGACGAACCGATGATGTGCAGGTCGGGGTAATGTTTGCGGATGGCTTTGACAAACTGCTCGAATCGCTCGACGTATTCTGGCCCCCACTGCTCGTTGCCCACGGCAAGGAACTTCAGACCGAAAGGCTCGGGATGTCCCATCCTGGCGCGCAGCCTTCCCCATTCGGTGTTGAGGGAGTCGCCGTTGGCAAACTCCACAAGGTCGAGCGCATCTTGTATGTACGAGTCCAGACTGTCAACGGGGACGTGTGCCTTCGGGTCGCCGTTCTGAAATTGACAGGCCAGACCACAATTCACCACGGGCAGCGGTTCTGCGCCCATATCTTCAGCCAACAGGAAGAGTTCATAGAAGCCCATGCCATAGGTCTGGAAGTAGTCAGGGAAGAAACGATGAGGGAAGGTGCATTGCCAGCGGTTTTCATTGAGCGGACGGTTTTCCACCGGGCCTACGGAGTGCTTCCAATTATAGCGCGTGCCAATGTCGGTTCCTTCCACGATGCAGCCACCGGGAAAGCGGAACACGCCCGGCTTCGTGTCGGCCAGTGCTTGAACAAGGTCTTTGCGCAGGCCGTTGCGTCGCCCCTTCCATGTGTCGACAGGGAAGAGCGACACGTGCTCCAGATCGACGCACCCTTGGTTGGATATATAGAAGATGCGCAACCGTGCTTTGGGCAGAGTGGCGTTAGGGGTGAGTATGGCTTCATACTGTTTCCACTCAGGTGAATCCACGGCTATTTCGGCCGACGCCAATACCTGGCTTTCGCCCATTGAAGCATTGTCAATGAGTTCTACACGGATTTTCTGCCTTTCACCGCGCGCCCACACGCTGAAGCGGTAGTCCTCGCCGGCTTTCAGTCCGATGCCGAAGAAGCCTTCATTCTCCAGCCCTGTGCGCTTTTCGTGGTGAGAGGCAGGAGCAAGGCGGACGTAATGCGGATTGCGTTCGAAGGGCCCATCGTCCTGCAATGTAACGTTGCCGAATGTGCGCCACCCCATAAGGTGCTGGGGAAACTCAAAAGAACGGTTTTTCACCAACTCGGCATAGAGTCCGCCATCGGCCCCGAAGTTGATGTCCTCGAAGAAGTGTCCATACATGGTAGGTTGGATGTCTGCCCCTATTTTGTTGGCTTGGATGACGAAGTGGTTCTCCGCCTCTTGTGCGTTCAGGCTGAGACCTGCGGTAAGCGTCAGGGCAGCCAGAAGAAGTGTCTGTTTGTTCATGGGGGTATACTTATTATATATATGTGATTGTTGTCCAAAGTTAGGGAAGAGACTCGACTGGCGCAAACATCTTCATGGAAATATTTGCATGCACGGAATGGTCGTAAAACAACGAAAAAGGTCGCTGGTAAATTGTTGATAAAGAATGGTCTAAGAAAATGTGTGCCGAGACTGGTTTCCGCTCGGGAGCGGAATCCTTTCCGTCCGTGCCTACCCTCCTTTCCGCCCGTGCCCGGAAAGGAGGGTAGCCGCAGGCGCCTTTAAGACAGTGGTCGGACTGCTTACCGATTGTTTGTCAGCTGCTGTCAGCAGAGTTGGTTTTTGTTTATAAGGATTATCATGAGAGGTCTTTGACGAACCGTAGATTAACGGATGTCGAGCAATTTATGAGTCTGGAGGGAGAGATGCCAGCAGGGGTGAGTCAGACAATAGTCGATGGAGGCTTTCAGCAGGCGGGCATTTTCGTCGGCCTGTCCTGTGTCGCAGGGCTGTAGGCTGCGGACGGAAGCCTCGTAGCCGTCATAGGCAGTCATGTCCTGCCCCGTGTAGACCACCTTCAGCTCGTCGATGTGTGCCAGACGAACCGGACTGTCCTTGGGCGAACACGTCACCCAGTCAACCCGGCAACCTTCCGGCAGAGGGTGTGTGCCGTTGGTTTCCATCTGCACATACCATCCGCAGGCATGGAGGTGGTCGATGAGCGAAGTGGTGAGTTGCAGGGTAGGTTCTCCGCCCGTGAGCACAATGTGCCGTGCCGGATAGCGTGACACCTCGTGCACGATGTCTTCTTCGCTCATCTCTGTGAAGGCTTCGTGTGTGGTGTCGCAGAACGGACATTTCAGGTTGCAACCCGAGAAGCGGACGAACACGGCCGGCGTGCCTGCATGGTGACCCTCACCCTGAAGCGAATAGAAAATTTCATTGATGCGCATGCTGTGTTCACTCCTCGTCTTTGATGTATGTGACGTGATTGTTGCGACTCTCCTCAATGTCCACGCGATAACAGTGTTCCACTTGTTCGCAAATCCAGCGTGCGATGTTCTCGGCTGTGGGGTTGAAGGGGAAGAGTTCGTTGAAGTTGCCGTGATCCAGATAGCCGTGAATTTTGTCTTTGATGTGTTTGAAGTCCACCACCATCCCTTCAGCATTGAGTTCCTTGGCCTTGCAGTGCACAGTCACAATCCAGTTATGTCCGTGCAGTTGTTGGCACTTGCTCTCGTATGGTAGTTCAAGACGGTGGCTGCCAGCTATTTCCATTTGTTTAGAGACGTAGTACATATCGTTTGTTTTTGTGTATAGGTGAATCGTTTTATTCTTATTCTGCGGTTCTTACCATTGCGGTCTTTCCTGTCTTGACAAAGCAGGGTCTTATTTTAAAAAGAAACTCCATGACAAGCTGCGACTTGTCATGGAGTTTCCTGTTTTCTATTCCACTTGTCCGAGTGAGTTGCCAAACTCCATTTCGCCTTGCACCACAAAAAGAATGTCTTCCGGGTCAAAGTCGCCCATCTGGTCTTTCTTGGCTTCCTTCACCACGTAGTCCACAATGGCATCTTGGTCAATTTCGATATAGCCGTCCTTGTCAGGCTGTGCGTCGAGACATCCACTTTGGGTGTAGTAGTCCGTGATAACGTCAAGGAAATAATACAGTTCGTCGTCGGAGAATTTGTCTTTCAGGTCTTGGGGAAGATAGTTCTTGATGAATTCGATAGTCTTGTCATCGTCCAAATCTTCCAAGGTAAATTCATCTGTAGCCATAGTCTTTTAAGTGTAGGTTAAAAAAATATCCGCTGTCATCCTTCCATTATGGGCAAGAGATGAAAAGCGGATATATCTGTGTGTCGTTTAGAGAATAGCTTTCAGCTTATCCTCGAAGGTAGATTTCGGAGCAGCGCCGACTTGTTTGTCCACCACTTCACCGTTCTTGATGTAGAGCACGGTTGGAATGTTGCGCACACCGAATTTGCCGGTCAACCCGTCGTTAGAATCGACGTCGCATTTGCCTATGATTGCTTGTCCTTCATACTCTTTAGCCAAAGCTTCGATTTCGGGAGCAATCTTCTTGCAAGGGCCACACCAAGTAGCCCAGAAATCTACTACTACTGGTTTGCCCGAAGCAACCAGTTCTTCAAAGTTCGCATCAGTAATTTCAAGTGCCATAGTTTTCTTTTTTAGATTTGAAACTTGAGCAAAGGTATTAATTAATTTTGAATTCCAACTCTGGACGACTTTTTATATAAGTAATGAGGTCGCGCTTAACAGATATTTTAACGTTCTTCGATTTCATCGTGATGTGCATCTGTCCGCTGCTGTCAATCACCCGGAAGTGCAGTTCTGCGTTGCCCGGATGCTTTTTTACCAATGATGACAAGTCGGCTATGAATTCATCGTCGAGCGTGGCGAGCGGTGTGGTGATGGTAATTTTGTTGATGACTTTTTCCTTTATGTCGGGCAACAGTTCAATGGAGTTCACTTTGATATCCAGTTCGTCCGGACGCCATTGACGAGGGACACACTTCGCCTTTATATACAGGAAATAGCCAACGCGCAAATAATTGCACCATGTCAACCAATCGTTTCCGAAGAAAGGCAGTTCCCCTGAACCGGAATAATCCTCTATTTTAACAATGCCGTAGGGCTTGTCGTTCTTTGTGCGGCCTTCACGCACGTCGGTGACGATGCCTCCCATAATCAGGTCACGGTTGGTCAGTTCTGTCTTGTCGGCCAAATCGGCCATGTGGGTGTTACATACATTCTCCAGAATGATGGCATAGTCGTCAAGGGGATGTGCCGAGAGATAAATGCCCACCAAGTCACGCTCATAATTCAGGCGGTCGAGCGCGTTCCAGGGTTCGAATTGTGGAGTCTCCGGTTTGGCAATCTCTATTTGGTTTTCACCTCCGAAAAGGGAGTTGAGAGCCTGTGCCTTGTCGGCTTGATATTTGGAACCGTAGCGGATAAGCGATTCGGTAAATGTCTCTCCTTTGCTGTTGAGAGCGAAGAACATTTCACGCTTCACTCCGGAGAAAGAATCAAAGGCTCCGGCCATGGCCAGATTTTCAATGCATTTGCGGTTGCAGGCAAGGAGGTTGACACGTTGCACGAAATCATAAATGCTGAGATAAGGGCCGTTTTTCGTGCGCTCTTCAATGATGTTCTGCACGGCATTATCTCCTATGCCTTTCACGGCTCCCAGCCCGAAACGGATGTCTCCGCTGTGGTTCACGGAGAACTTCTGGGCACTCTCGTTCACGTCCGGCCCAAGCACCGCTATGCCCATTACTTTGCATTCATCCATCAATTTGGTGATTTCATCGATGCGTGAGATGTTTCGGCTCAAGTTGGCTGCCATGTACTGAGGCGGATAGTGTGCCTTTAAGTAGGCAGTTTGGTAGGCCACCCAGGAGTAGCACGTGGCATGCGACTTGTTGAACGCATAAGAGGCAAATTTCTCCCAATCGGCCCATATCTTTTCAAGCACTTCCGGGTCATATCCGTTCTTCTTTCCGCCTTCAATGAATTTAGGCTTCATGTGGTCCAATTTGTCGCGTAACTTCTTGCCCATCGCTTTACGCAGGGTGTCGCTCTCACCGCGGGTGAAATTGGCCAAGAGGCGCGACAGGAGCATCACCTGCTCCTGATAGACCGTAATGCCATATGTGTCCTTCAAATATTTCTCCATGATGGGGATGTCATACTCGATGGGCTTCCGGCCGTGTTTTCGGTCGATGAAATCGGGAATGTAGTCCATCGGGCCCGGACGGTAGAGGGCATTCATGGCTATCAGGTCTTCAAAAGTGGAGGGCTGAAGCTCGCGCAAGTATTTCTGCATGCCGGGCGATTCGAACTGAAATGTGCCGATGGTGCGTCCTTCGCTATAGAGCTTATAGGTGGCTGCATCGTTAATGTCAATGGAGTCGATGTCGACTTCTTCGCCCAGGCTTAGGCGGACGTTCTCGATGGTTTCCTTGATGATGGACAATGTTTTCAGACCGAGGAAGTCCATTTTGATGAGACCGGTTTCCTCAATAACCGAACCTTCATATTGCGTGACGAGGATTTTCTCGCCTGTGTCCTTGTCATCTGCCGTGCTTACGGGCACCCAATCCGTGATGTCGTCGCGGCAAATGATGGTGCCGCAGGCGTGTACGCCGGTGTTTCGCACGTTGCCTTCCAGCATGCGGGCATATTTTAGCGTGTCACGCAAAATAGGGTCGGGCGACGCCTCGGCTTCCCGCAATTCAGGCACATAGGCGATGGCGTTTTCCAGGTTGACTTTCTTGTCAGGAATCTTGTCAGGCACAAGCTTGCACAGACGGTTGGAGTCCGACAAGGGGAGTTTCTGTACACGAGCCACGTCTTTGATGGCCAGCTTGGTCGCCATTGTGCCATACGTGATGATGTGGGCGACTTTCTCCTGGCCGTACTTTTCAGTCACCCAGCGGAGCACGTCGCCGCGACCGTCATCATCAAAGTCGACATCAATATCGGGGAGGGAGATTCGGTCGGGGTTGAGGAAACGCTCGAACAGCAAGTCATATTGGATAGGGTCAATCTTCGTGATGCCCAGGCAGTAGGCCACGGCAGAACCAGCGGCAGAGCCACGGCCCGGACCGACCGACACGCCCAGCTTCTCACGGGCTGCGGCAATGAAGTCCTGCACGATGAGAAAGTAGCCTGGGAATCCCATGGTCTTCATGATGTGAAGCTCGAATATCAAGCGTTCACGTATCTCGTCAGACAAATTTTCACCATATCGCTTTTTGGCGCCGTCAAAAGTCAGCTTGGCCAAGTAGTCGGCTTCGAGCTTGATGCGGTAGAGTTTGTCATAGCCGCCCAGCTTTTCAATCTTTGTCCGGGCATCGGCTTCACTCATCACCACCTCGCCGTGCTCGTTGCGTGTGAACTCGTTGAAGAGGTCTTCCTCTGTATATTTTTTGCGGTATTCCTCCTCTGTGCCGAAATCTTCAGGGATGGAGAAGGTCGGCATAATCGGAGCATGGTCGATGGAGTAAAACTCCACCTGGTTGCAGATGTCCACTGTGTTGGTCAGCGCTTCCGGCACATCTGCGAAAATTGCATTCATCTCCTCTTTTGTCTTGAACCATTCCTGCTTGGAATAGAGCATGCGGTTCGGGTCGTCCAGTTCCTTGCCCGTACTGAGGCAGATCAGGCGGTCGTGAGCTTCGGCGTTTTCTTCGTCAACGAAATGCACATCGTTGGTGCATATCAGCTTGATGCCATATTTCTTGCTGTATTCTTTCAGATATTTGTTCACTTCGAGCTGCAGGGGATAGGTCTCGTGATTGGCACGGGCGACAGTGGCTTTGTGGAGTTGCAGTTCCAGGTAATAGTCATCGCCAAACACACGCTTGTACCACTGCATGGCCTCTTCGGCCGCATCAAACCGACCGGCGCGAATCATGCGGGGCACTTCTCCACCCAGACAGGCCGAACAGACGATGAGTCCTTCATGATATTTCTCCAGCTCGACGCGGTCGGTACGCGGACGCATGTAATAGCCTTCGGTCCATGCCTTGGACACGAGCTTAATGAGGTTGTGATAGCCTTTCTGGTTCTTGGCCAGGACAATGAGGTGATAGCCACTTTGGTCGGGCTTGCCGTCTTTGTTGGACATACGGCGATGGGCCACGTACATCTCGCAACCGATGACGGGTTTGAACAGTTTCTTTTCGGCTTCGGCCAGCTGTGCCTTGCATGAGGCGATTTCCGCCTGGGGGTCGTCTGCCTCTCCTTTGCCGCTCTCAAGTGCCGAAATGCGCTTTTTGAGGTCTTTGATTTCGTCTTTGACCTTTCCGTTTTTCTTGTTAACGTAGTTATAAAATTCCTTCACGCCGAACATGTTCCCATGGTCGGTCAGCGCCATGCCTCGCATGCCGTTGGCCATCGCCTTGTCCACCAGGCGTTGGATGCTGGCCTGCCCGTCGAGGATGGAATATTGGCTGTGGACGTGTAAATGAACAAAATCGTACATAAACGTATAAAATAGAGAATCAGGGCTGAAGAAGTGTCTACTTCATTCTTCAGTCGCTTGGGCGATAAAGTTACTTCTGCTTTGTGAAACAGCCAAACTTGCGGGCGAATAGTTTTGAACAGCCATTGTTCAAAGATGTCCGGTTCGGCATCGAGAAACTCCTTTTCCGTTTCCATGTCCGCAGGTCGGTTGGAGAGAGTGGCTGTCACAGAACTTGGCGAGCTGATGCAGCGTGAGGTGCGTTCCTCTTTAATCTGTGTTTGTAATTTTACTTTATTATAA
>CAZOKL010000046.1:0-2958 GCA_964580305.1 uncultured Bacteroides sp. | reverse complement strand
ACAGCAGGCTGAAGGAGACTCGCAGACGGTTTTTATCACGAAAGTTTTTATGAGAATCATGACGGAATGATACACGTCGGTGTCCGCTGCTTGCTGTCTGGCCAGTTCTTTATGCGTTTTTTGTCAGATTTACCTATTAACTTACGTTTCCACGCTTCTCTTATTTGCAGTTTTATTAAATAAGCCCTACTTTTGCACAATAACAGCTACTTGTTTTGAGGAATGAATAAACTTAAAAAACTAAAGAAAATAAGACTTCATAGAGAAGGGACACACATCCTTATTATTTCATTCCTTCTGTTGATTGTTATCAACGGGGGAATCTATTATGCATTGGGTTGCCATTTCGTGTTCTATCTCATCGTTGCAATCAGTATTTTCGTCTACTTGGTCATGGTCAATTTCTTTCGCTGTCCCATCCGGCTTTTTGGCAAGGACACGGAGGGTGTCGTTGTTGCCCCGGCCGACGGGCGCATCGTTGTTGCGGAGGAGGTGGAAGAACATGAGTATTTCCGCGACCGGAGGCTTATGATTTCCATTTTCATGGGCATCACCAACGTGCATGCCAACTGGTATCCCGTCGACGGTGTCGTGAAAAAAGTGGAGCACCAGGACGGCAATTTTCACAAAGCATTCCTGCCAAAAGCCAGCACGGAGAATGAACGCTCCACCATTGTCATCGTGACGCCTGAAGGCACGGAAATCATGGTGCGGCAGATAGCCGGAGCCGTTGCGCGGCGCATCGTGACGTATGCCAACGAAGGAGATGAGTGTTACATTGACGAACACATGGGCTTCATCAAGTTCGGTTCGCGGGTGGATGTGTATCTGCCTGTCGGGTCTGAGCTCTGTGTCAAGATGGGTCAAAGAACCGTAGGCAATCAAACAGTCATCGCAAAACTAAGATAACCAGCCCCCGAAAAACTTTATGGCAAACCGTTTTACTCGTCATATTCCGAACACAGTCACCTGCTGCAATCTGTTTTCGGGCTGCATTGCCACAGTCATGGCATACGAGATGCGCTATGACAGGGCACTCTTGTTCATCATTCTGGCTGCTGTGTTCGACTTCTTCGACGGAATGCTTGCTCGCCTGCTTGACGCGCGTTCCCCCATCGGAAAGGACATTGACTCGCTGGCTGATGACATCAGTTTCGGGTTGGCTCCGGGCATGATTGTGTTCTCGCTCTTCCGCGAAGTGCCCTGCCCCGCAGCTCTTGCGCCCCTAGCCCCGTGGCTTCCCTACACGGCTTTTCTCATCGTCGTGTTCTCGGCCCTTCGCCTTGCCAAGTTCAACATTGATACCCGACAGACCACATCCTTTATCGGCATGCCCACGCCGGCCAACGCCCTCTTCTGGGCATCGTTCGCGGTCGGGGCACATGCATTCCTTGTTGGGGGAGCATTCAATGCCGTGTGGCTCTTCATACTCGTCTGTGTCATGTCCGGACTGCTCGTGTGTGAACTCCCGATGTTTTCCTTGAAATTCAAGAATCTGGCATGGGCAGACAACCGCACGCGCTATGTCTTTCTTCTTGGGTGTATTCCACTGCTGATTTGGTTAGGTGTCGGCAGTCTTGCGGCCATCATCGTGTGGTATTTGGTACTTTCGCTCTTGACCTTCCGGCGCGGTTGACGACGGTTTGGCATGATAGTTGCTGATGGCTGGATATACGTTCAACCAAATTTATACTTTAACACTGTAGTTATTATATATGGGATGCCTGATAACAATACCCTTGCTGTTGCTTTTTATCACTCTGTTTTTCGGTGCGGCCTTGCTGCGCCTGCTGCAAGCTTTTTTGGGAGGACACTTATCGACTTTCTTCGGACGCCGGTCACGTGAGAAAACTGAGAACACGACGGAAGGGAATACATATTATGGACGTGAAAGCGGTGCGTCTTCTCGTCGGCACCGTCATGAGTCGCGTCGGAAAATTTTCGGCCCTGATGAAGGGGAATATGTGGACTTTGAGGAAATCAAGGACGACTCCAGGTAAGGAACAGCCAAGCAGGATGCAGACGGGAATATCTGATTAACATACTGATATTCATTATGTCATAGGATATATGACATTACAATGACATTGAAGATGAAAAAAATATCGCTTTTCCTCATAACAATTTGTTTCGGGCATATGCTGCATGCTCAAAACTATGTGACATTGATAGACAGATGTGTTACTTGTTTAGAGGAGCAAGATACGATTGCCTTTAATGCTTTATATCCTTCTATCTATGATGCTTATGCGGAAGAATATAATGAGTTTTATTCCATAAGCAAGGAGTTGGAGCAAATCAGATTGGCAGATCAAAGTCTTCGCCTGTTTTATTTGGAAGTCCTTAAGAAACGAGGAGCAAATGATAGTTTATCTGTCAGGGTGAGAAATTATGTCGACGATATGGACAGGAAGAATGCAGTACGGGCAGAAGCCATTTTGAATGAATATGGTTGGCTTACAACAGATAAGGTCAGTGAAAATGCTAATGAAGGACTTTTTTTAATGGTACAGCATTGTAACAATATAACATTACAATCATCCTGCTTGTCGGCACTTGAAAAATTGTTGGATGAATATCCGTCAGAAAAATATCATTATGCATTTTTGACAGACAGGTTTGCAATGAATCAAGGTAAAGAACAAATCTATGGAACTCAGAAAATCGTAAAAAACGGATTTCCATATATAATTCCTCTCAAATATCCAGACAAGGTGGAAGAGTTGAGATTAAAAATGGGATTACCTTCTTTGTGGGAAGAATTGAGTGACGAATATGGAGGGACATGGAATCTTGATTTCTATTATGACCATTTGACGGATATAAAAACTGTCTACAAACATTACAGAGACAAACATAATAAATAGAGACACTTACATATAATCTTACACGGTGTACATATTCAAACTTGTAGTGTACTCTTAACTCTCTTACATTCAGCGCATATTGCAATATTAT
>CAZOKL010000045.1:11989-16433 GCA_964580305.1 uncultured Bacteroides sp. | reverse complement strand
AATCCCTCCTGAAAATATCCCTCGTATAAACCTTCTCTTTTACATCATCCAGACAACTATCATAGCGATTGGCAATAATCGCCTGACTTTGTGTTTTAAAAGCATCCAAATCATTCAACACCTTACTGCCGAAAAACGTGCTGCCGTCTTCCAACGTCGGTTCATAAACAATCACTTCCGCACCCTTGGCCTTGATGCGTTTCATCACACCCTGAATGCTCGACTGGCGGAAATTATCACTGTTTGATTTCATCGTCAGACGGTAGATACCGATAACACACTTACGCTCCGCATCAGGATTGAAATCACCACGGTTGAAGTAATCATAATAACCGGCTTTGTGAAGAACACGGTCGGCAATGAAGTCCTTCCTCGTCCGGTTGCTCTCCACAATCGCCTGTATCAAATTCTCAGGCACATCAGCGTAGTTGGCAAGAAGCTGCTTCGTATCTTTAGGTAGACAGTAACCACCGTAACCGAAGCTCGGATTGTTGTAATGCGCACCAATACGCGGGTCGAGGCATACACCGTTTATAATCGCCTGCGTATCCAGCCCTTTCATCTCGGCATACGTGTCCAGCTCGTTGAAGTAGCTCACACGCAAGGCAAGATACGTGTTGGCAAAAAGCTTCACCGCTTCGGCTTCCGTAGTACCCATAAATAGCGTGTCTATGTTTTCCTTTAGGGCCCCCTCTTGCAACAAGGATGCAAAGATGTGCGCCGCTTCGTCCAATCGTTTATCGCCATCGGGCCTGCCTACGATGATACGGCTCGGATAAAGATTGTCGTACAATGCCTTGCTCTCGCGCAGAAACTCAGGCGAAAAAATGATGTTGTCGCTCTGCATCTTCTTGCGTATACCCTCCGTGTAGCCCACTGGGATGGTGCTCTTAATCACCATGATGGCATGAGGGTTGACACTTTTTACCAGCTCGATGACTTCCTCCACATGCCTGGTATCAAAATAGTTCTTTATAGGATCATAATTGGTGGGAGCAGCTATCACAACGAAATCGGCATCACGATATGCATTTGCACCATCCAACGTAGCCGTCAGATGCAGATCCTTTTCAACCAAATATTTCTCTATGTATTCATCCTGAATCGGTGATTGACGCCGATTAATTAAGTCCACCTTCTCGGAGATAACATCCACAGCTGTCACCTGATGATGCTGGGATAACAAAGTCGCTATGGAAAGACCAACGTAACCGGTCCCAGCCACGGCTATACGATAAGTTTTCATTGATATAGGTATGTTTTTTTACTCGTTAGTAAATGCCAACAACACGCAGCAAGTCTATGTAATTACCCGACATGCTTAACAGGCTACTCCTCAAATGCATCATAATTATAACGTAATTTGTCTATTCCAGACCTTCGCACCACGTCCAGCTCACTTTCAGAAGGGCGGCGCTGCCACTCACACGCACGGCGATGTAATGACGACCTCCGAAGCGGATGAAATCTCCCTCCAGGCCCTGAAGAGGGCCGGGTTTGACCACGCGGACACGCGTACATTTCTTTTCACGCAACAGCTCCGGATCAATAAAGCGGGTACCCGTCAGACGGGGGTCACAGGCACGCATGAAAATCTCCATCTCGCGATGGGAGATGGTGGCATAGTCAAAGCCGGAACGCTCACGCTTGAAAAAATAAAGTTCCACGGGGCAACGGCGCATCAACTCAATGCACCACTGACGGTCGTAGGCATGATGAATGAAAACCAAATTGTGAATGGCCGGGACAAGACGACGGGCACACTCCACACCATCGGTCTTGGCATCCACGAGTTTATATTTGAAAGGCAAAAAATACTCTATCTGTTCGTCAAGCAGGAAGTCGGCCAGATAGAGTTCCTTATTATATAAGGTGCGCACGGGCAACCATTCGGTGGATGTCTGTTCGTCTGTCGTCATAAATTCTCTGATTCCGTGAAGGATTTACACTCCCGTTCTTTTCACACCTTCACGCACCAACAATCTCCCCATCTGCCACACGAGAGTCAAACGGGGAACTTTAATTTATGCCACAAAGATGCAAACGCGCGTCACAAAGACACTTCCGTCTAGCGTCATCAAAACGCCACAGCCGCAACAATGAACGGGATTGCGTTTGCAAAGATATGCAGTTTACAAAGAAAATAAAATCTTTCATGGCTTAAAATAAAGTCGTTGCCGGCCCCCGCCTCTCCTGTCCGGACAAGGGCCGTGCGGGGCCTCCTTTCGGCCCGACCACGGAATAGACTCCGCCCGAGCACGGAAAGGAGGGTAAGCAGACACGGAAAGGAGGGCCACGTCGGCGTGCCAAAAACGGGAATACGGATTTTCACCGTGCAGAAGCCTGCGCCTATCGTTTTTTTACGTATATTCGCGCAGACTAATCGACTTCATATTTCTATTTATGAGCACGAAAATATCTTCTTACAGAGACATTGTCTACAAGTGCATCGTCTATCTTGCATCTGTCGTTCTCATCGTCTCCTTCATGCCCAGCGACGGCAAATTCAACTACCAGTTTGACAAGGGCAAGCCTTGGCGCTACGGCCAGTTGGTGGCCACATTCGACTTTCCCATCTACAAGGATGAAGCCTCGGTGAAGCAGGAGGAAGACAGCGTGCTCAAACTGTTCCAGCCTTATTATGACCTGGACATGAGCGTGGGCGAACAGCAGCTGAAGAAGTTGCAGGCCAACAACGGGCGTACGTTTCACGTGCCCAACGGATATTACCTGACACACATCGAAGAGTTGCTGGCTGAAATCTACAAGCGCGGCGTCATCTCCAACGCCGATGCGGACAGCATTGCACGCTGGGGAGTGACCAATGTGCAAATTGTGGAGAAGAACATGGCCGCCACGCGCAGAACCAACAGCCTGTTTACCGTGAAAGAGGCCTACGAGCATCTGATTAACGCCGACACGCTGCACTACAACAAGAACGTGCTGCAACAGTGCAACCTCAACGACTACATCGTGGCCAACCTGACATATGACAAGGAGAAATCAGAAGCCACACGCAAAGAGCTGCTGGGCAGCATCTCGATGGCCAAGGGCATGGTGGTGCGCGAGGAAAAGATAGTCGACCGCGGCGACATTGTGACCGACGACATCTACAACAAGCTGCTTTCATACGAAAAAGAGTCACTGAAGCGCAGCAACCTGAACAGCAAGAACCTCATCTGGTTGGGACGATATCTGTTCGTGGGCATCTTCATGGGGGCTTTCTTCATCTATCTGGAGTTGTTCCGCCATGACTATTTCGAGCGCAAGCGCAGCCTGCTGCTGCTCATTTCGCTGATGACACTGTTTCCCATCATCACGTCACTGATGGTGGCCTATGACTTTTTGAGCATCTACATACTGCCCGTTGCCATTCTGCCCATCGCCATCCGGGTGTTCATGGACTCGCGCACGGCTTTCATGGCCCATCTGGTGACCATCCTGATTTGCTCCGTCGTGCTGCGTTATCCGTATGACTTCCTCATCCTGCAAGTCATCGGCGGACTGGCGGCCATCCACAGCCTGCGCGAACTGTCGCAACGCTCACAGCTGTTCCGCACGGCATTTTTCATCACCCTGTGCTACTGCCTGACCTACTTCGCCTATGAGCTCATCACGGAAAACGACCTGACGAAGCTGGACATGTCGATGTATCTCAACTTCCTCACCAACGGCGTGCTCCTGCTGTTCACCTATCCGCTCCTGTTCGTGCTGGAAAAGCTGTTCGGCTTCACGTCAAACGTGACACTCGTCGAGCTTTCCAACATCAACCACCCGCTGCTGCGCCAACTGTCGGAGGTGGCACCGGGCACCTTCCAGCACACGATGCAGGTGGCCAACCTCGCCGCCGAGGCGGCCAACAAGATTGAGGCCAAGAGCCAGCTGGTGCGTACGGGAGCACTCTATCACGACATAGGCAAGATGGGCAATCCGGTGTTCTTCACCGAAAACCAGAACGGTGTGAACCCGCACAAGAGTCTGGGCTACGAACAGAGCGCACAAATCATCATCAATCACGTGACCTACGGTCTGAAACTGGCCGAGAAATATAACTTGCCGAAGGTGATACGCGACTTCATCGCCACCCATCACGGACACGGCAAAACGAAATATTTCTACATCTCCTACAAGAATGAGCATCCCGAGGAACCTGTTGATGAAAACATCTTCACCTATCCGGGGCAGAATCCCTGGACGCGCGAACAGGCCATCCTGATGATGGCCGACGCCGTGGAGGCGGCCTCACACAGCCTCAAGGAATATACCGAAGACAGCATCAACGGCTTGGTGGACAAGATTATTGACAGCCAGGTGAGCGAGGGATTCTTCCTGGAGTGCCCCATCACGTTCAAGGACATCTCGACCATCAAGGCATTGTTTAAGGAAAAACTGAAAGCCGTCTACCACACGCGCATCAGCTATCCGGAACTTAAAAAATAGAAAC
>CAZOKL010000045.1:8204-11889 GCA_964580305.1 uncultured Bacteroides sp. | reverse complement strand
GTTGACATGAGTTTATGAAGCAATACGTCGATGTTCTTCTGCCATTGCCATTGGCCAACTGGTACACCTACTCGCTGCCTGATTCCCTGAAAGGGAAAGTGCAGAGTGGTTGCCGTGTAATTGTGCCTTTCGGACGGAAGAAGTTCTACACAGCCTTAGTAGTTCAGGTACACTACTGTCCGCCAGAGGCTTACGAAACGAAAGACGTGGCAGAGCTGCTCGACGAACAGCCCATCCTTCTGCCACAACAATTCCACCTGTGGAAGTGGATGGCTTCTTACTATCTCTGCACGCCGGGCGACATCTACAAGGCAGCCCTGCCCTCGGGCATGAAGCTGGAAAGCGAGACCATCGTGACGGCCAACCCCGACTATGAAGCCGAAGCACCGCTCACCCCACGCGAACAACAGGTGCTTGACCTGCTGGCAGTGGACTCCGAACAGTGCATCACCCAGCTGGAAAAGAAGACCGACGCAACGAAAAACATCCTGCCCGTCATCAACAACCTGCTGGCCAAAGGAGCCATCAGCGTCAAGGAGGAACTCAAACGCAGCTACAAGCCCAAGACGGAAACACGTGTAAAGCTGACGTCCGACTTCCAGACGGAAGAACACCTGAGGCAGCTTTTCGACAAACTGGCACATGCTCCAAAACAGCTTGCACTGCTGATGAAATATCTTGAGTTGTCCGGCTTTTTCACAAACAAATCCACACTGCACGAAGTGGGCAAGAAAGAACTGCTGACCCGTGCAAACGCGACACCTGCCGTGTTCAACGGACTGGTGGAGAAAGGCATTTTCGAGACCTACCAATTTGAAGTGGGACGGCTTGAGCGCGAACAAGCACACACCATCGACATCAATCCCCTCAACCCAGCCCAACAAACGGCCTACGACGCCATTCTCAACAGCTTCCGTGAGAAAAATGTCTGCCTGCTCCACGGAGTCACCTCCAGCGGAAAGACGGAAATCTACATCCACCTCATCCGGCAAACCATCGAAAGCGGACGGCAGGTGCTCTATCTCTTGCCCGAAATAGCCCTCACGACACAAATCACCGAACGGCTGAAACGGGTGTTCGGCAACCGCATCGGCATCTACCACTCGAAGTTCCCCGATGCCGAGCGGGTGGAAATCTGGCAAAAGCAACTCCACCCCGAAAGACACTACGACATCATTCTCGGCGTGCGCTCTTCGGTGTTCCTGCCCTTTCACAAACTGGGACTTGTCATCATCGACGAAGAACATGAGACGACCTACAAACAGCAAGACCCCGCCCCACGCTATCATGCCCGCGACACGGCCGTCATGCTGGCCTCGCTCTATGGCGCCAAAGTGTTGCTCGGCACGGCGACCCCCAGCGTCGACAGTTATCACAACGCACTGACGGGAAAATATGCCCTGGTGACACTGGGTGAGCGCTACAAGGACATCCGCCTGCCCGACGTCCACATTGTGAACATCAAGGAGTTGGCGCGGAAGAAAATGATGAACGGTCCGTTCTCGCCCCAACTGCTGGCGGCCATACGTCAGGCACTTGAACACCGTGAACAGGTCATCCTGTTTCAGAACCGACGCGGCTTTGCCCCGATGATTGAATGCAAGGTGTGCGGATGGGTGCCTAAGTGCAAGAACTGTGATGTGAGCCTCACCTATCACAAAGGGCTGAACCAGCTCACATGCCACTATTGCGGCTGCACGTATGCCGTCCCCCGCTCCTGCCCGGCCTGCGGCAGTGCGGAACTGGTGAACCGGGGGTTCGGCACGGAAAAAATTGAAGACAACATCCGCGAGATTTTTCCCGACGCAAAAGTGGCACGCATGGATCTTGACACCACTCGCAGCCGCTCAGCCTACGAGCGCATCATCGCCGACTTTGAGGCTGGCAAAACGCACATCCTCATCGGCACACAGATGGTCAGCAAGGGGCTGGACTTTGACCACGTGAGCGTGGTGGGCATACTCAACGCAGACAACATGCTCAACTATCCGGACTTCCGTGCCCACGAACGTGCCTTCCAACTCATGGCACAAGTGGCAGGACGCGCCGGACGGCGTGACAAGCGCGGACTGGTCATCCTCCAGACAAAGTCGCCCGACCTGCCGGTCATCCGCCAGGTGGTCACCAATGACTATGCACAAATGTATGAAGACCAGACAGCCGAACGCCGGACGTTCCGCTATCCGCCTTTCTGCCGCTTCATCTACGTCTACCTGAAACACCGCAAAGAGGAGGTGGTCAACCAAGCTGCCGACACGCTCGCCGCCTGGCTGCGCACGGCTTTTGCCGACAAAGTGCTGGGCCCGGACAAACCGCCCGTGGGCCGCATCCAGATGTTGTTCATTAAGAAAATTGTGATTAAACTGGACTTGAACATGTCCGGCTCCAAAGTGCGGAACTACTTGCTACGCATCCAACACCAACTGCTCGAGGACGAACGCTTCCGCTCGCTGGTGGTGTATTATGACGTGGATCCAACGTAACCGGCCCACATGCTACACATTTTTTAATGTGGCAGCATACAGCATAAACTGTTCGTTTCATAAATACTAAAATTCGCGCGCATGCCTGCCACCGTGCTGCCCTCGTCTGTAATCTTGGTGTCCTTCAGTCTGCCCAGCCATCATTATGCCTCAGTGGTAAATCAATGCTCTCGGTTCTTGAAATCACAGCAGACCGGAGCCACCAACGCAACAGTTTCTCCTCATGTGATTTTAATTTCTTACTTTTGCGACCGAAAAAGATTGTAAACCACAAGACCTGTTATTTGACATGAAAAGCGATAATGCACAAATTCTCAATAAGAGATATAAGATACTCTTTGTCTGTTTGGGCAACATTTGCCGTTCGTCAGCTGCCGAAGAAATCATGCGCACACTCCTGCGACGTTCGGGATTGGAAATGGATGTCCGTGTGGACTCTGCCGGCATCCTGAGCTATCACCAAGGCGAACTGCCCGACCCACGCATGCGGACACATGCCGCACGAAGAGGCTACATGCTCACTCACCACTCACGCCCCGTGACGACTGATGATTTCTATGACTTCGACCTCATCATCGGCATGGATGACCGCAACATCGACGACCTGCACGACCGTGCTCCCGGCATCGAAGAGGAAAGGAAAATCCACCGCATGACGGACTACTGCGTGCAGAAAGTTGTCGACTATGTACCCGACCCCTACTACGGCGGTGCGTCGGGATTCGAAAATGTGTTGGATATACTTGAGGATGCTTGTGCGGGGTTGCTGAAGGAACTGACAAAAACGGGCATCATAGGCCATTGACAGCCGGTTTGAGGAGACAAGGATTCGCGCCCATGATGTTTCGGAGGGAATGCTCCTCCCTTTCTTGCGGATTAATGATTTTTTCTATAAACTTGCCCTTGTTTATTACTAAGGTTGATGGGGTGTTGTTTCCTGATTTTAATTTGTCAGCACTAATAACGTTAGGAAATACATCCCGATTGGCCTGCTGATATTCAATTTATAATCTTAACAGTTTCATAATTATGGCACAAAGAGAATGGACACCAATTAAGGAATACAACGACATCCTGTTTGACTTCTATCATGGCATTGCCAAAATCACCATCAACCGCCCGCGCTACCGCAACGCATTCACTCCAGTCACCACATCCGAAATCAGCGACGCACTGCTCTACTGCCGCGAGTGCAAAGACAT
>CAZOKL010000045.1:0-8104 GCA_964580305.1 uncultured Bacteroides sp. | reverse complement strand
GACGTGCCGGACTATGAAGATGTGCTCCGCCAAGCCTGTATGCAGATGGAAGAAGACGGTCGCATCCCCACCGAGATGTTGCTTGACTATCCGTCCATCCGCTTCGGCCTGGAAACAGCCTTGCAGAACTTCCATGCCGGAGGAAGCTGGAAGTTGTGGGACAGCGACTTCACACGCGGCCAAGCAGGCATCACCACCAACGGACTCATCTGGATGGGAACGTTCGAGGAGATGTATGCCCGCATCGAAGAAAAGATGCAACTGGGCTTCCGTTGCATCAAGTTGAAAATCGGTGCCATCGACTTCGAGCACGAACTAGCGTTACTGGCTTTCATCCGCCAACATTTCTCCCCCGAACAAGTGGAACTCCGTGTGGACGCCAACGGTGCCTTTACGCCTGGCGACGCAATGAAAAAACTAGAAAAGCTGGCAGCCTTCACGCTGCACTCCATTGAGCAACCCATCCGCGCCGGACAATGGGAGGAGATGGCCCGCCTGTGTCACACCTCTCCCGTCGCTATCGCCCTCGACGAGGAGCTCATCGGAATAAATGAGCGGCATCGCAAAGAGATGCTATTGAACACCATCCGCCCGCAATACATCATCCTCAAGCCTTCGCTCCACGGAGGCATCGCCGGAGCGGAAGAGTGGACAGAGCTGGCCCGAGAGCGGGGCATTGGCTCGTGGGTTACCTCGGCCTTGGAGTCCAACGTCGGGCTGAATGCCATTGCACAATGGTGTGCCACCCGCCATCCCGTCATGCCGCAGGGTTTGGGGACGGGCCTGCTTTTCACAAACAACATAGACAGTCCACTCACAATGAAAGGAGAAAAACTATGGTTCAACCCATAAACAACCCGGACATACACGAGGCTCTCCGTGCGTTTCTGAACGAGTGGCACAACGACAGCCCCACCGTTGAAGTGCAGACATCCGGCTCAACCGGCACACCCAAGCGCATGAATGTGGAGAAAAAGCGCATGGAGGCAAGCGCACGCCTGACTTGTGACTTTTTGGGCCTGCAGGCCGGTGACACGGCATTGCTGTGCATGCCTCTGCAATACATCGCAGGCAAGATGGTCGTGGTTCGCTCGCTGGTGCGCAAACTGCGCCTCATCGTGGTGCAACCCTGCGGACATCCGCTGGCCAAGCTGGATGAAGCACCTACTTTCGCCGCCATGATACCGATGCAAGTCTACAACACCCTGCAAGTGCCTCGCGAACGGACATTGCTCCAACAGGTAAAGCATCTCATTATCGGTGGCGGTGCCGTTGACAACTCCTTGGCCGATGCTCTGCGCAACTTTCCCAATGCCGTGTGGAGCACCTACGGCATGACGGAGACGTTGTCGCACATCGCCCTGCGCCGGCTCAACGGCCCGGATGCATCAGACTGGTACACGCCGTTCGATTCGGTCACCATCAGCCTGTCAAAACGCAAGACACTGGTCATCCATGCACCGCTGGTCAATCCGTCTACATTGGAAACCAATGACATTACCGAACTGAATGCAACCGGTCAGTTTTGCATCTTGGGACGGGCAGACAACACCATCAACACGGGAGGCGTAAAAGTGCAGGCCGAGCAAGTGGAAGCCTGTCTGAAACCATATTTCCCTACATCTTTCGCCATCACGGCCGTGACCGACTCCCGACTGGGCGAAGCCGTCACCCTGCTCTACACCGACGAACGAACGACAGACGAGGTGACACGCCTGTGCCGTGAAAAACTCCGGCCTTATTGGCAGCCGCGCCACATCTTCCACGTCACCCACATTCCCCAGACCGGTAGCGGGAAAGTCGGACGAGCCGACGCACGTGCATTGGCGGAAAAGTTAAAACAAGCATTCAAAAAGTAAGAGGCAAACACCTGTCACATCTCCCGTCAGAAAAGATATACATAGCAAGCTTTTACGAACAAAATCCATTATCTTTGCACGAGCAAACACAAATTCTTACATCCATGAATATCCCTAAGATAGCCTTGGTTAAACAGGAAGTTTACCAAGACCTTTACGTTTGCCCCACCTCTGAGAAAGACGCCGGGAACATCTTGTTTTCTTCCCAAGGACGAGTGGGTCCTATTGCGCTTATGGCCGAATTAGGCGCTGATTTCTACATTGTGCATGAAGAACCACAATGGGAGACACAACTCTATCGGAAAGTCCTCCCCCACATGGCCAAATATTTGTATCTGCTCAAGACACAGACACTCGACAAAATACCGGGACAAGAGTTCAAACGCCCCGGCAGCGCACACGCCAACGGCGACTTTGCCGTGAGCTGCTATTCAGTCGATTGGGGTGCCTATGACATCGTGATATCCATCAACATAAGTCTCCCGACAGCTCTCGTGCGGAAATATCCACATACGCTTTTTGCCTACATGATTGGCGAAGCCAACATGGCTACCCACACGGCACGTTTCGGCTATGACGTCACGCTGAACCAATTGGCACGTGGCATCGTGGCCGAAACGTGCGGCTCTGTGGACTTCCCCTACACGTTTGTCAATGGCCATACGCTGGAACACATCATGGCCAACAAGCTGGGACGGCCGTCACGCAACCACGGCGTATTCATGGAAATCAATTCCACCAGAGAACGCCCCGTGACCCGTGTGCCTAATCATTTCAAGCCCTTGCAGGAGGCCGGACAGGACATCATCCTGCACCGGCAACTCATCGCTGAAAATCTGACAAACCTATATGATGCCAAGTATTTCGTCAAGATGGGCGGACGCATCATCCGCGGAAACTCGGTGGCTGAAGCCATCTCACTGGGCACGCTTGCCATCATGAACCGTGACGAGGTGATTCATCGGGAACTCATCACCAATGCCTGTAACGTGAAGACGATGGATGAAGTCATCAGCCTCATCCGACGACTGGAAGACAACCCCGACGAATATCAGCAATTGCTTCAAGAACAACAACAGAACTTGTCGCGCCTGTTTTTCCTACTTCCGTTGAAGTCTCTGACCAACTGTCTGAGAGACAAGCGGCAACGACACCGTCCGACGCGTCACAATGTGTTCAGCAAACTGCTTGACCACATAGCTTTCATAGCCAAGTAACTCCAAATATCCTTAAAGAGAGGACTTTTAACCAACAATGAAAATTACAAACGTTCCTGCAACACAGAATACTGACATGCCCCCCCTCATTCGAAAGGGAACGAAAGAGATTTACGCTCCCATCTTGCTCTTCGTCTACAACCGGCCAATCCATGTGCGACGCACGGTCGAAGCCCTACGAGCCAACCATCTGGCTGCAGAGAGCGACCTGTTCATCTACTCCGACGCTGCACGCGACGACAATACACGAGCCGCCGTGGAAGAAGTGCGGGCCTACATCCGCAACATTCAGGGCTTTCGCAGCGTCAGCCTGACAGAGCGCCAGGAGAATTGGGGACTGGCCCGTAACATCATTGACGGTGTTACGACCCTGGTGAACCGCTTCGGCCGCGTCATCGTGCTGGAAGACGACCTCGTCACCTCCCCTTACTTTCTCACTTTCATGAATGACGCGCTGGAGACCTACAAAGACAATCCGCATGTGGGACATGTTCACGCCTGCGATTTCACGCAAGACCCTTCGCTCCCTGACACATTTCTCATCCGCTGGACAGGAAGTTGGGGATGGGGCACATGGGCAAGAGCCTGGCAACACTTCAACCCTGACGGCCAGGCTCTGCTTGACGAACTGTTGACCCGTGGACTCAACCGAACGTTTGACTTCGACGGCAAATATGGCTACACGCGCATGCTTCGCCACCAGATTGCCGGAAAAAACAATTCGTGGGCCATCCGCTGGAATGCTAGTCTCTTCCTGAAAGGCATCCTGTCACTCAATGCGGGACGCTCTCTGGTGCAAAATACCGGTTTCGACGGCAGCGGCACCAACTGTGGCGGAGGAGGGCTATATGCCTCAATCCTGTACATGAAACGGTTGGAAGTCGAGCCCATTTCTTCTGTTGAGGAAAACACCGTCGCCCGCCAGGTATACGTTCGCTATTATGCCCGCACAAACTCATTTTGGGCAAAAGCCCTACGCCGTATCAAACGTACTTTGAAAGGCGATTTCGGAGCATAGGACCTCAGTCTTTCGTAAATATTACCTACCTTTGCATCACGATTTACAGGTGGACACATGCGAGTACTCATCATCAACACATCGGAGAAAATAGGTGGAGCTGCCATCGCGGCCCGTCGCCTCATGGAAGCTCTCAGAAACAATGGCATCCAAGCAACCATGCTGGTACGCGACAAACAAACAGATGCGGCCGACGTGGTGGAGGTGGCCCCGTCGTGGTTAAACGTGTGGCGCTTCATTTGGGAACGCATCGTAATCTGGAAAGCCAATCACTTCAAACGGCACAACCTGTTCGAAGTGGACATTGCCAACACAGGCATCGACGTGACAGAATTGCCTGAATTCAAACAGGCAGACATCATTCACTTGCACTGGGTGAACCAAGGTATGCTTTCTCTCAAGAAACTCGAGAAAATCACGTCTTCGGGCAAACCTGTAGTATGGACCATGCATGACATGTGGTGTTTCACGGGCATCTGCCACTATGCAGAAGAATGTACGCTCTACCGAAGCGAATGCAACCATTGTCCTAAACTCTATGGCAAAGGTCGCCAAAAGGACTTGGCATGGAAAACGTTCCAGAAGAAAGCCAAGTTCATGAAACACAGCAACATATATTTTATCGCATGCAGTTGCTGGCTGGAAAGGATGGCCAAAAAGAGCCGATTACTTGAAGGGAAACAGGTGACAAGCATCCCCAATGCCATCAACACTCACCTTTTTCATCCTCACAACCAACGGGAAGCACGAAAAAAGCTAGAACTTCCGCTCGACCGCAAGCTCATTCTCTTCGGTTCGATGAAGACTACCGACAAACGCAAGGGAGTAACCTACCTCATCGAAGCCTGCCACATATTGAAAAACCAATGTGCCGACCTCAATGAACGCATCGGTGTGGTCATCGTGGGCAAACAGGCGGAAGAAAGTGCCCAGCTCCTTCCATTCCAGACCTACAATATGAACTTCGTCAACGACGAGCGCCGCTTGGTAGATATCTACAATGCTGTAGACCTCTATGTCACTCCCTCCCTACAAGACAATCTGCCGAACACCATCGTGGAAGCTATGTCATGCGGCACACCGTGTGTGGGTTTCAACGTGGGTGGCATTCCCCAGATGATTGACCATCTGCACAACGGTTACGTAGCAGAATATCGTTCAGCCTCCGACCTTGCCAACGGCATACATTGGTCTCTGTCGGAATCCAGCGAAGAACTTCGAGAAGCAGCTCATCGGAAAGCCATCGCCTGCTATTCGGAGTCGGTCGTCGCCAGACAATATATTAAAATCTACAATCAGGCACTTGGACAATAATATTAGGTATGCATACTCCTTTCCATCCTAAATTTTCCATCATCACAGTGACCTACAATGCAGGTGCCGTTTTAGAAGACACCATACAAAGCATCATCACCCAGACTTACCATAACGTGGAATATATCATTATTGACGGAGCCTCGACGGACAACACTTTGCACATCATTGAACGATACAGAGAACATATTCACACCGTCGTCAGTGAACCGGACAAAGGGTTGTATGAGGCGATGAACAAAGGACTGAAACTTGCCTCCGGCGACTATGTCTGTTTTCTCAACGCCGGCGACTGTCTGCACGAAGATGACACCTTGCAAGGCATCATCCGCTCGGTGCTAACAAATCACGAAAGCACGGAATTTCCTGATGTCATCTATGGAGAGACAGCCATCGTTGATAACGAAGGGCATTTCATTCGCATGCGCCGGCTGAGTCCGCCAGAACACCTGACCTGGAAAAGTTTCAAACAAGGGATGCTTGTGTGTCACCAAGCCTTCTTTGCTCGCCGTGACATCGCTCCGTTTTATGATTTGCAGTACCGCTTCTCGGCAGACTTCGACTGGTGCATACGGATTATGAAACAGTCCAAAGTACTGCACAATACTCACCTGACACTCATTGACTATCAGGAAGAAGGCCTCACCACGCGCAACCACCAAGCTTCATTGCTCGAACGTTTCCACATCATGTGCCGGCACTATGGCACAGCAAGCACTATGATGCACCATTTCTGGTTTGCCATACGCATCCTTACTCAACGGAAAAGAGTGTAAACGGAGGAAAATCATTCTAATCATTGCATCGTTAATTCTTTTATACTACTTTTGTTGCACTAACCTTTATTGCTAACATTTAACACGAACCTATATGACTGACTCGAAAATTATTCTGGAAGAAGCACAGGAGAAAATGGACATGGCCATTATGTATCTTGACGACGCATTGGCCCATATTCGTGCCGGTAAAGCAGATGTCCGTTTATTGGATGGAATACGCGTGGACTCTTACGGAAGCATGGTGCCCATAAATAACGTGGCAGCCGTGACGACTCCCGATGCACGCAGCATCGCCATCAAGCCGTGGGACAAGAACATGTTCCGTCCAATTGAAAAAGCCATCATAGACTCAGCACTCGGCATCATGCCCGAAAACAATGGTGAAATCATCCGCATAGGCATCCCGCCTTTGACCGAAGAGCGCCGCAAACAACTGACAAAGCAATGCAAAGCTGAGAGTGAGACAGCTAAAGTGAGTGTGCGCAATGCCCGCCGTGATGCAATCGATGCTCTCAAGAAAGGTGTTAAAGACGGCATGCCTGAAGATGAGCAGAAAAATGCTGAAGCAAAACTTCAAAAGGTACATGACAAGTTTATCAAGCAGATAGACGACATGTTGGCAGCCAAAGACAAAGAAATCATGACAGTATAAAACACAAAATAACACAGACTTCATTTGTGATTGAATGAATTACGCAGAGCCTCACAGAGAGAACGTTTTTGAAACCTTCAAAATACAATTTGAGAATTTGTGAGGCTCTGCGTAATTCTTTTACACATTCATCATCTCTTCAAATTCTCGATAAAGACGTGCACGGATTAGTAATCAAAAACACAGGCAGCTGGTATCAGGTGAAAACAGATGAAGGCAGAGTCATCGATTGCAAAATCAAAGGTAATTTCCGTCTGAAAGGCATTCGAAGTACTAACCCTATCGCTGTAGGCGACTGGGTGAACATCGTACTCAACAATGAAGGCACAGCTTTCATCACTTCCATCGACGAGCGAAAAAACTACATCATCCGCCGTTCGTCAAACTTGTCCAAACAATCGCACATCATCGCGGCCAATCTCGACCAAAGCTTTCTCATCGTCACGGTGAATTACCCTGAGACTTCAACTATTTTTATTGATCGATTTCTGACCACAGCTGAAGCCTATTGCGTACCGGTAAGCCTCATCTTTAACAAAGTGGACTTATACAATGAAAATGAACTCCGTTTGTTGGACGGGCTTGTCACTCTTTATGAACACATAGGCTATCCGTGTTACCGGGTCTCAGCAACAAACGGACAAGGAGTGAATGCCATACGCATTTTGCTACCACACAAAGTAACACTATTCTCCGGCAATTCGGGTGTCGGCAAATCAACTCTGATAAACGCCATTCATCCCGCCTTTCATGCCAAAACAGGAGAAATCTCCGAGTATCACAACAAAGGCATGCACACGACAACTTTTTCTGAGATGTTTGAAATAGATGAAGGAGGGTATATCATAGACACACCCGGTATCAAAGGTTTCGGAACTTTCGACATGGGACAAGAAGAGGTAGGACATTACTTTAAGGAAATCTTCCACTACTCAACCGGATGCAAATATAATAACTGTACGCACGTGCATGAACCGGGATGTGCTGTACGCCAAGCTGTGAAAGAACACCTTATCAGTGAATCGCGATACATCTCCTATCTCAACATTTTAGAAGACGAGCACGAAAGCAAATACCGTGCAGCATATTAACCAAGATCAACCAAGCAATAGAAATTATTCCAGGCATTAAACCTCAAAGGCAGGTTTGTGTCTAATCTTTGTGTATGTGAACATAACCTACTCGAAGAAAGGGCGACATTTATGTCTAAATTCGCTCTGATATGATATATCCTGAAAAACACACTAATCAAACAGATAAAAATA
>CAZOKL010000044.1:0-17057 GCA_964580305.1 uncultured Bacteroides sp. | reverse complement strand
TAAAAATATAGCTTAGCACCATGAATAAAAAAGTAAAGTGGGGACTTGTCACTGTTATTGGCCTCGGTTTAATCGGCTGGGGCATCTATTCCCAACGTCCAAGAATCAATAAAGAATTAGAAACAACCGAAACCGCAACATCTCAACAATCAAACAAAAGGAAGATTCTAAACGTCAACGGTAAAATCATTAAACCGGAAGCCATGACCGATGAACTCACTGTGACTGGCACATTACTACCTGACGAAGAAGTAGACTTGTCTTTTGAAACATCAGGTAAGATTGTTGAAATCAACTTTATGGAGGGTTCCTCTGTCAAAAAGGGACAAATCTTAGCCAAAGTAAATGACAGGCAATTACAAGCTGAACTACAACGACTCCAAGCACAAGTAAAACTTGCCGAAGACCGCGTGTACCGCCAACAAGCTCTGTTGAAGCGTGATGCTGTAAGCCAAGAAGCTTATGAACAAGTACGTACAGATTTGGCCACACTAAATGCTGAAATAAATATAGTCAAGGAAGAAATCGCATTAACCGAGTTACGGGCACCATTCGACGGTGTCATCGGTTTACGACAAGTAAGTGTGGGAACTTATGCCTCTCCAACAACCATCGTAGCAAAACTCACTAAGACGTCTCCCCTTAAAGTGGAATTTTCCGTACCGGAACGATATGCAGGCGACATGAAAAGAGGACTCAATCTGGATTTTTATATGGAAGACCGTCTCAAAGTCTATAAGGCAAAGGTTTATGCAGTAGAATCTACAATCGACCAAAAGTTACACCAACTGACGGTGCGCGCCATTTATCCCAACCACGACAACGCACTACTGCCGGGACGCTATGCCAGTATTAACCTGAAGAAAGCAGAAATAAAAGACGCTATCGCCGTTCCTGCAGAGGCTATCGTCCCGGAAATGGGAAAAGACAAAGTCTACTTATATAAAAATGGACTGGCACAGCCTGTGGAAATCTCTACTGGACTACGCACAGACGCCGAAGTCCAAGTCGTGAGAGGTTTACAAATCGGAGACACCATCATCACTTCTGGAACCCTCCAACTACGCACTGGACTCCCAATCAAACTGGATAACATTGACTAGCACATGTGTCTATGAACATATCAGAACTAAGTATACGCCGTCCGGTATTGGCGACAGTACTCACCATCATCATCATTCTGTTCGGTCTGATAGGCTACACCTATTTGGGCGTGCGTGAATACCCGTCAGTGGACAACCCCATCATCTCTGTGACTTGCTCTTATTCCGGAGCAAACGCTGATGTCATCGAGAACCAAATCACCGAGCCTTTGGAGCAAAACATCAACGGTATCCCCGGTATACGTTCACTCTCCAGTGTGAGCCAACAGGGACAAAGCCGTATCACCATTGAATTTGAACTGTCTGTTGACTTGGAAACAGCCGCCAACGATGTGCGTGACAAGGTGTCGCGTGCACAGCGCAACCTGCCGAACGACTGCGACCCGCCAACCGTATCGAAAGCCGACGCCGATGCACAGCCCATCCTGATGGTGGCACTTCAAAGCGACAAACGCTCTTTGCTGGAACTGAGCGAGGTGGCCGACCTTACCGTCAAGGAGCAACTACAGACCATCCCGGAAGTAAGCAGCGTAAGCATCTGGGGTGAAAAACGCTATTCCATGCGTCTTTGGTTGGACCCTGTTAAAATGGCCGGTTATAGCATTACGCCGACCGATGTAAAAGAAGCACTCGACCGAGAAAATGTGGAACTGCCTTCCGGTAGTATCGAAGGAAACACCATCGAACTTACCATCCGCACCATGGGACTCATGCACACCGTGCAGGAGTTCAACGATCTTATTCTGAAAGAGGAGAACAACCAAATTATCCGCTTCAGCGACATCGGACGTGCCGAACTGGGACCGGCCGACCAACAGAGTTACATGAAAATGAACGGCATCCCGATGGTGGGTGTCGTCGTCATTCCCCAACCGGGTGCCAACCATATCAACATTGCCGATGCGGTTTACAGACGTATGCAGACCATGGAAAAGGACTTACCCGAAGATATCCAATATAACTATGGTTTTGACAACACACGATTCATCCGCGCCTCCATCGACGAGGTGAAAAGCACGGTCTATGAAGCATTCGTCCTCGTTATCATCATCATCTTCCTGTTCTTACGCGACTGGCGCGTGACATTGATTCCGTGCATCGTGATTCCGGTTTCCCTGGTGGGTGCATTTTTTGTGATGTACGTGGCGGGGTTCTCCATCAATGTACTCTCCATGTTAGCTATCGTGCTTGCCGTGGGACTTGTGGTGGACGACGCCATCGTCATGACCGAAAACATTTATATCCGCATTGAACAGGACATGACACCGATGGAAGCCGGCATCGAAGGTTCCAGGGAAATCTTCTTTGCCGTCATCTCCACTACCATCACACTGGTGGCCGTGTTCTTCCCCATCGTATTCATGGAAGGTACCACCGGACGGCTCTTCCGTGAGTTCAGTTTCGTGGTGTCGGGCAGCGTGCTCATCTCAGCCTTTGCTGCACTGACAATCACTCCTATGCTTGCCACCAAACTGCTGAAGCGTCAGGAAAGAAAAAACTGGTTCTATCGCAAGACTGAACCATTCTTTGTCGGAATGAATAACCTGTACAGACGCTCACTGCACGCCTTCTTGCGCCGACGCTGGATTGCCATCCCCATCATCATCGTGACTTTCGGACTCACAGCCGTGTTGTGGAATGCCATTCCTGCGGAAATGGCACCACTGGAAGACCGCTCACAAATCACCATCAACACCAAAGGTTCGGAAGGCGTGACTTATGAATACATCCGTGACTACACGGAAGACATCAACCTATTGGTCGACTCCATCATCCCCGATGCAGACAAAGTGACGGCACGTGTGTCGAGTGGAAGCGGAAACATACGAATCACATTGAAAGACATGAAAGACCGCAACTACACACAAATGGAAATGGCAGAAAAGCTGTCAAGAGCCGTAAGCACAAAAAACAACGGACGCTCTTTCGTGCGACAGAACTCATCTTTCGGCGGACGCAGCGGAGGCATGCCCATCCAATACGTGCTGCAAGCAACCAATTTGGAGAAGATGGAGAAAATCCTGCCGGAATTCATGGCACGTGTCTATAGTAACCCGACTTTCCAAATGGCCGACGTGGACCTGAAGTTCAGCAAGCCGGAAGCACGAATCGTTATCAACCGTGACAAGGCCAGCATCATGGGAGTGAGTACACTCAACATCGCCCAAACTCTGCAATACGGTTTGAGCGGACAACGCATGGGCTATTTCTACATGAACGGAAAGCAATATGAAATTCTTGGAGAAATCAACCGACAGCAACGCAACAAGCCTGCCGACCTGAAAGCCATCTATGTGCGTAGCGACGATGGCCACATGGTGCAGCTTGACAACCTCATCGAACTGGAAAACGGCATTGCTCCCCCGAAACTCTATCGCTACAACCGTTTTGTGTCGGCCACTATTTCAAGCGGACTTGCTGAAGGGAAAACCATCGGACAAGGTTTGGAAGAGATGGATAAAATTGCCAAAGAAGTGCTCGACGACACCTTCCGCACGGCACTTGCCGGAGAGTCAAAGGACTACAGCGAAAGTGCATCCAGCCTGATGTTTGCCTTCCTGCTGGCCATCGTGCTGATTTATCTGATTCTGGCGGCACAATTCGAGAGCTTCAAAGACCCGCTCGTCATCATGACCACAGTGCCACTGGCCATCACTGGAGCTCTTATCTTTATGTATTTCAATGATATCACCATGAACGTTTTCAGTCAGATAGGCATCATCATGCTCATTGGCCTTGTGGCAAAAAACGGTATCCTCATTGTGGAGTTCGCCAACCAAAAACAGGCTGCCGGAGAAGACAAAATGCAGGCCATTCAGGACGCCTCGCTCCAGCGTCTGCGCCCCATCTTGATGACAAGTGCAGCCACAGTGCTGGGCCTGCTCCCACTGGCATTTGCTTCGGGCGAAGGTTGCAACCAGCGCATCGCCATGGGCGTCACTGTCGTGGGTGGCATGATTGTATCAACTTTCATGACCATGTTCATCGTGCCCGCTGTCTACAGCTTTATCTCTACCAACCGTATTAAAAAACAAAAGAACGCATGAAACGCACATATCTTTTCATCCTGACACTGTGCCTCTGCATCGGTGTGCAGGCACAGAAGCTCTACAATCTCCGCTACTGTCTGGAGCTGGGACTGCAAAACAATTATGACCTGCGCATTGCCCACAACAACGAAGAAATCAGCAATAACAACGCGACGCTGGCAAATGCCGGCCTGCTCCCAACGCTCGACTTTTCGGCCGGATACACCGGCAATGTCGACAAGACCCAAAGCACCGACCGTGCCACGGGCGTCACCACCAAGACCGGAAGCGTCTTCGACCAAGGCGTCGATGTGGGACTGAACCTAAACTGGACTCTCTTCGACGGATTCAACATGACGGCCGACTACAAACGGCTGCGCGAACTGAAACGCCAGGGTGAGACCAGTACACGCATCGCCATCGAGGATATGGTGGCCAACATCACATCGGAATACTACAATTTCATCCAACAGAAAATACGTCTGAAAAACTTCCTCTATGCCGTGTCACTTTCGAAGGAGCGCGTGCGTGTTGCTGAAACGCGGCACATCGTGGGGAGCGGTTCTCGACTGGACTTTCAGCAGGCATTGGTGGATTTCAACGCCGACAGTGCCCAATACATCAAACAACAAGAGACCTTGCACACCTCACGCATCCGGCTCAACGAACTGATGGCAGTGCCCGATGTCGACGAGTTCTTCATCATACGCGACTCACTCATCGACATCAACGCCAACCTGCAATTTGACGAACTATGGAACGCCACACTGACCACAAACGCATCCTTGCTTCAAGCCGGGCAGAACGTGAACATCGCACGGCTGGACTACAAGAAGGTGCGTTCACGCGACTATCCCTACCTGCGGTTGAACTCCGGATACGGATACACATACAACAAATATGACTCCTCGTCGCCCACACGCAAAAGCGGCAACTGGGGCTTTAATGCCGGACTGACCGTGGGCTTCAACATCTTCGACGGGAACCGCCGCCGCGAGTTTCGCAATGCACGGCTGGAAATTGAAAACTCGGAGCTTGCCCGCCAACAGTTGGAGCAAAGCCTGCGTGCCGACCTCATGAACATGTGGCAAGCATACAAGAACAACCTGAACCTACTTAATCTGGAACGCCAGAACCTCATCACCGCACGCGACAACCATGACATCGCCATCGAACGCTATATGCAGGGCGACCTTTCCGGAATTGAAATGCGCGAGGCACAGCAAAGCCTGCTCGATGCCGAAGAGCGTATCCTCTCGGTGCAATATGACATCAAGGTGTGCGAAATATCACTGCTGCAACTCAGTGGCAAGATTCTGGACTATCTACGATAGAAGAAAAAAAAGAAGAGACACACCGGCCACATTCTGTTCCCCACCCAATGGAACACACGGGCCAATTTCTGACGACAGCAACTTGCTGCCGCAAACATCAGCGTGCATATTCCGCAAACGGCGATGATGAGATGTTTCAGATTCCCTCCCCTTCCCATCTGTTTTCTATGACTATTTATCAAACATTCACCAACGCTAACAAAGCTCCAAACCAAAAGTGGATACAATAAAAAAAGACTGCCAAGTGTGAAAGCACTCAACAGTCTTATACTTTAAATTATCGTAGCGGGACCCGGGATTGAACCGGGGACCTCATGATTATGAATCATGCGCTCTAACCAGCTGAGCTATCCCGCCATCGAATTTCTGAATTTCGGGTGCAAAGGTAGACATTTCCTGTCAATCATGCAAATATTTCGACATTTTTTCTTCGAAAAACTTTCAGGCAGTCATCTGAAAAGTCTCAAACCATATCGCATCAGCTCCCCCTAAAGGGCAGGCACAAGCGGCCTCCTTTCCGTGGTCGGGCGGAAAGGAGACCGCTCACGAGCCGAATCCTGTCCCGGCACAGAGATGTTTAATATAGTGATTTCCAGCAGTATATCCATCATTCACACATCCCTGTTCAGGAGGAGTTAAACAGGAGGCTCTGCATGTTGAGAGAAAAAACAAACTGATTATTTCCATATATATAAAACTATGCTTATCTTGCCGCCGAACAAGCCAAACATTTGCATAAATGCGAAAAAACAAGATACACTGTGAATACTCCCTCGGAGCAGCCTCAGGCACAATCATTTGGAACGCCATCAGCACAAGTGCCGGGCTTCAGGGATGGTTTGCTGACAAAGTGGACATCACCCACAAGGTATGCACTTTCCAATGGGGAAAGACAGAAATCCGGCAGGCGACCATTCTGTCCACGCAACCGGGCTACAGCATCCGCATGCGCTGGAAAGACGAGGACGAACCGGGGTGTTACTTCGAGATGAAACTCAGCCAAGACGAATTGACAAACAACTTGGTACTGGAAGTGACCGACTTTGCCGAACCGGGCGAAGAAGACGAACAGAAAGAACTATGGAACATGCAAATTGACACCCTGCGCCGTGTCTACGGGGTCTAATCTATAAAAATCTTCAAAACATCGGGCTTGCAATCTGTTTTTACACTATTTTTGCGTTTTGCATACGTACACTGATTAAGTAACCGAAATGCTACGCATAAAAAAGTTAGATATATTCGTTATCAAAAGCTTTCTCCTGCTGTTCATTGGAACGACTTTCATCTGCTTGTTCATTTTCATGATGCAATTCCTTTGGAAGCGAGTGGATGACATGGTGGGCAAAGGCTTGGATCTCATTGTTCTTGCGAAGTTTTTCTATTACTCGGCATTGGCGCTCTGGCCCACGTCGGCCCCGCTGGCAGTGCTGCTGGCTTCACTCATGACGTTTGGCAATTTCGGCGAGCGCTTTGAACTCATTGCCATGAAGGCCGCAGGCATCCCCCTGACCAAAGTCATGCGTCCGCTCATCATCTTCACGGTGTTCGTGGCAGGATTGTCTTTCTATTTCCAAAACGTGACAGGCCCGAACGCACAGTTGAAACTCTACACGCTCATCTACTCCATGACACAAGCCTCGCCCGAGCTGGACATTCCAGAAAGTTCGTTCTATCAGCTGGGTGAGGGCAACGACGGGGTGAAATATAACCTCTACGTCCGCGAGAAGGACAAGAAAACGGGCATGCTCTACAACGTGATGATTTACAACTTCTCCGACGGATTTGAGAACGCACACATCATCGTCGCCGACTCGGGCAAGATGGAGACCACGGCCGACAAGAAGCACCTTTATCTGCACTTGTATGACGGAGAGCAATTTGAAAACCTGCGCCAGCAAAACATCGGTTCGCAGAACGTGCCCTATCGGCGCGAGTCGTTCGTGAGCAAACACACGCTCATCGACTTCGACTCCAACTTCAGCATGCAGGATGGCAGCTTCCTCACCATCAACCCGGAATTCAAAGGCATGAACAAGCTGAAGGAAGACATTGACTCGCTGAATCTGCGCTACGACAGTATCGGACGGGGCTACTATAACGATGCCATGAACCGCTCCTATAACAAAGTGCCTCTGAGCCGCTTCGACTCCACCCAGATTGAAAAGACCAAAATCATGAGATTCGACATGGACAGTCTGCTTGCCGTGTCGAGCCGCAGCACGGTGGAAAAGGCCTATGGCGAGGCCAAGCGCAAGGTGGGGACGACATCCAGTGACCTGTCCATCAAGTCACTGACAATGAACGACGGCAACAAGCTCATCCGCCGCCACTGGGTGGAGATGAACAAGAAATTCACCCTCTCGCTGGCGTGCATCATCTTCTTCTTCATCGGTGCCCCGCTGGGAGCCATCATCCGCAAGGGAGGATTGGGCATGCCTGTCGTGGTGTCCATCATCATCTTTCTCATCTATTACATCATTAACAGCATGGGCGAACGTGCTGCGAAAAACGGCACGTGGGAAATCTGGTTCGGCACGTGGATAAGTACCTTCGTCACACTCCCGCTGGGCATTTTCTTCACCTACAAGGCCACGCGTGACTCTGCCGTGTTCAATGCCGATGTCTATCTGGAAGCCATCCGCAAGTTGCTCGGCATCCGCGCCCAGCGCCACCTGTTCAAGAAGGAAGTCATCATTGAAGACCCTGACTATCCTCGCATCGACAAGGACTTGGACACCCTGTGTCAAGAATGCGAAGACTACATGCGTACACACCGGCTGGACAAACTGCCCAATTATGTGCGCATATTCACCAACAATGAAAAAAACAGCCACATCCGCGAGTTGAGCGACAAGCTGGAATCTCTTGTGGAGGAGTTGGGCAACTCGAAAGACTACCGCGTGCTGCAAATCACCAACACCTTCCCCGTGCTGCTCACCAATGCTCACAAGAGTCCTTTCAGCAACCGCTGGCTGAACATGTTGGCAGGCATCATCGTGCCGGTCGGGCTGTTTTTCTACTTGCGCATCTGGCGATTCAGTCTGCGCCTGCACAAAGACTTGCAGCAGATCATCACGACCAGCCACAATCTGCAACAACGCATTAAAGAACTCACTTAATACCCTATATAGACAATGGATACTATCAAACTTGATTCAATAGAAGAAGCCATCGCCGATTTCCATGAAGGCAAATTCGTTGTAGTAGTCGACGATGCAGACCGCGAAAATGAAGGAGACTTGATTGTGGCAGCCGAAAAGATTACGCCCGAGCAAGTGAACTTCATGCTGAAATATGCACGTGGCGTGCTTTGCGCCCCCATCACCATCTCCCGTTGCAAAGAGCTGGAACTGCCCCACCAAGTGGATGAAAACACTTCCATACTGGGCACTCCGTTCACAGTCACCGTAGACAAGCTCGAAGGATGCACCACCGGTGTGTCTGCCCATGACCGTGCGGCCACCATCCGCGCACTGGCCGACCCGACATCCAAGCCGTCGACCTTCGGTCGCCCGGGCCATGTCAACCCGCTCTATGCGCAAGACAAAGGCGTGCTCCGTCGCGCCGGACACACGGAAGCCGGCATCGACCTGGCACGCCTGGCAGGTCTTTATCCGGCAGCTGCCCTCATGGAAATCATGAATGAAGACGGCACAATGGCACGCCTGCCCAAGCTTCGCCGCTTTGCTGACGAACATGGACTGAAACTAATCTCCATCGCCGACCTCATCGCCTACCGGCTGAAAGAAGAGTCCATCGTGGAGAAGGGTGTTGAAGTCGACATGCCCACTGAGTACGGACACTTCCGCCTCATCCCTTTCTGCCAAAAAAGTAACGGTCTGGAACACATCGCCCTTATCAAAGGCACATTCACTGCTGACGAACCTGTGCTCGTACGCGTACATTCATCATGCGCAACGGGCGATATCTTCGGTTCCCGCAGGTGTGACTGTGGCGAACAGCTCCACAAAGCTCTCCGCATGATTGAGGACGCAGGCAAGGGAGCTGTGATCTATCTGAACCAGGAAGGACGCGGCATCGGCCTGATGGAGAAGATGAAAGCCTACAAGCTACAAGAGGCCGGCATGGACACTGTGGATGCCAACATCTGCCTGGGGCATAAGGCTGACGAACGCGACTATGGTGTGGGTGCACAAATCCTCCGCGAGATTGGAATCCACAAGATGCGGCTCATCACCAACAACCCGGTGAAACGCGTCGGTCTGGAAGCCTACGGTCTGGAAATCGTGGAGATAGTCCCCGTGGAGATTACACCCAATCCATACAACGAGCGTTATCTGCACACGAAGAAAGACCGCATGGGACACACCCTGCACTTTGCCAAATGACGTTTATTTATCTTTCTAAAAATATCGCATAATAATGGACACAATTACCCGTACCTATGAAAGAAGCGCACAGATGTCGCTCTTTCGCCAAGTGTATCTCTGGATGGCAATGGCGCTGGCCATTACCGGCATGACGGCCCTGCTGGTGGCAGGTTCACCCACGATGCTGAGTCTGATTTTCAGCAGCAAGCTCTCTTTCTTTATCCTCATCATTGCTGAATTGGCTTTGGTGTGGTATCTGTCGGCACGCATCGAACGCCTTTCATTTACCACAGCCACATTTATGTTCATCGTTTACTCACTCCTCAACGGTGTCATGCTGTCAAGCATCTTCCTCCTCTATACTGCCACATCCATCGCTTCGACTTTCTTTGTCACTGCGGGAACATTCGGCGTGATGTGCATCTACGGATATGTCACCAAGCGCGACCTGACTTCCATCGGTAACATCTGCCTGATGGCTGTCATCGGACTCATCATTGCCGGACTGGTGAACATATTCCTACAAAGCAGCATGATGAGCCTCATCATTTCCGGCATCGGTGTGCTGGTGTTTGTCGGGCTGACGGCCTATGACAGTCAGAAAATCAAGCATCTGCTCCTTCGGGATGGCGTGGAAGTGAATGATTCGACCAGGAAGATTGCCCTGTTGGGCTCGCTGATGCTCTATCTGGACTTCATCAACCTCTTCCTCTACTTGCTGCGCTTTCTGGGAGACCGAAGAAACTGAATATCTAATATAAAATACATAAACAAGAATGAATTACTTATCAGACCGCTTAAACAGACTGTCGCCTTCGGAAACGCTGGCCATGTCACAAAAGAGTAATGAACTGAAGGCCCAAGGAGTGGACGTCATTAACCTCAGTGTGGGCGAACCGGACTTCAACACGCCCGACCACATCAAAGAGGCTGCCAAGAAAGCCATTGACGAGAATTATTCCCGCTATTCGCCCGTAGCCGGCTACCCGGCACTGCGCAATGCCATCGTGGCCAAGCTGAAAAATGAAAACGGGCTCGACTACACTGCAAACCAAATCAGTTGCTCGAACGGTGCCAAACAGTGCGTCTGCAACGTCGTTATGTGCCTCGTGGGCGAAGGAGACGAAGTCATCGTCCCCGCCCCCTATTGGGTGAGCTACACGGAGATGGTGAAACTGGCCGACGGAGTTCCCGTCATCGTGCACGCCGGCATAGACCAGGATTTCAAAATCACTCCCGCACAGCTGGAAGCTGCCATCACTCCGAAAACAAAAGCCCTGATTCTCTGTTCTCCGTCAAACCCGACCGGCTCTGTCTACAGCAAGGAAGAGCTCCAGGGACTGGCCGAAGTGCTGGCCAAGCATCCGCAAGTGTACATCATCGCCGACGAGATTTATGAGCATATCAACTACGTGGGTAAGCACGAGAGCATTGCCCAGTTCCCCGAAGTGCATGACCGCGTGATCATCATCAACGGCGTGTCAAAGGCATACGCCATGACCGGCTGGCGCATCGGTTTCGCCGCCGGCCCCGAATGGATTATCAAGGCTTGCAACAAGCTGCAAGGACAATACACCTCCGGACCTTGCTCCGTGTCGCAAAAGGCTGCCGAAGCTGCCTACACGGGTCCGCAAGACGAGGTGGAGGCCATGCGCCAGGCTTTCGAACGCCGCCGCGACCTCATCGTAAAGCTGGCCAAAGAAGTGCCGGGCTTTGAAGTGAACGTGCCGCAAGGTGCTTTCTACTTATTCCCCAAGTGTGATGCCTACTTCGGAAAGTCTGCCGGAAACCGCAAGATTGAAAACGCTGCAGACCTGGCCATGTATCTGCTCGAAGTGGGACACGTGGCCTGCGTAGGTGGTGGAGCATTCGGTGCACCGGAGTGCATCCGCATGAGCTATGCCACTTCTGACGAAAACATCATCGAGGCCATGCGCCGCATTAAAGAAGCATTGGCAGCCTTGAAGTAACGCACACAACGACAAGTTAATCCATACAAAAGAGCCGTCTGTCATGTTTGCATTGACAGGCGGTTTTACTATACACAATGCTCATGAAACGAATCATCATCACAGGGGCGACTTCGGGCATCGGGCGCGAAACGGCCCTGCAATACATCAGCGACGGATGGACGGTGGGCGTCACCGGCCGACGTGCCGAACTGCTGAAAAAACTTGAGGTGCTTGCTCCCGGACGTGTGTTCGCGGAACCCCTGGACGTATGCAGCGAGGATGCAGCCGACCGGCTGCGAAAACTCATCGAGAAGATGGGCGGCATGGATGTCTACCTGCACTGTGCAGGCATCGGTTTCCAGAATCCGACAGTCGACACGGCCACAGAACTGGACACGACACGGACTAACGTGGAGGGCTTCACACGCATGGTAACGGCCGCCTTCGACTACTTCAAGCATCGAGGCACGGGCGGACACATCGTTGTCATCAGCTCCATTGCGGGCACGAAGGGGCTGGGTGCCGCCCCTGCCTACTCGGCAACCAAACGCTTTCAGAATACCTACATCGATGCCCTCGCACAACTGTCGCATGCGCAGCGGCTGGGCATCGCTTTCACAGACATCCGCCCGGGCTTCGTCGACACCGACTTGCTGAAACACAAGCGCTACCCCATGCTGATGCGTCCGGCCGACGTGGCACGCCGCATCTTCCACGCCGTCAACAGTCGCAAGCGGGTAGTCGTCATCGACAAGCGCTACCGCCTGCTGGTAGCCCTCTGGCAGCTCGTCCCCCGCGCGCTCTGGGAGCGCATGTCCGTCGGCATATCGCGACCTGAAGGAGTGTAACACACAGCCCCTTAACACCCGGCAACCTTACCCTCTATTCCGCCCGACCACGGCCTCCTTTGCGTGGTCGGGCGGAGTAGAGGGCGTGGCGGGACGGAATCTACTCCCAACCAACCGGCATCAAACGAGAGAAAAATTTCTTCATTTTCCTGTAACAAACATCACCCGTCTTACGTCTATCTGATAAAAAAGCCCCGAACACACACCTTGAGGCTCTTAAACAAAACGATAATGAAAACATACATTCTGACCCTGCTGTTGCTCTGCATGAGCAACCCGTCCTTTGCACAATGCAAAGATTTGTTTCGCGAATTCAGGAAAGAGCCATGCGCCGAGTACATCATGATACCATCTTACTTGACGGCCATCGGCAAGATGTTTCTGAAAAACACCCCTGAGGCCCGCATAGCCAAGAAAATGAAGTCCATCCGCATACTTGACATGGAACAATGTCCGGAGGAGGTGCGGCACCGCTTCAACCAACGCGTGAACACCCTGCATCAGAAAGGCTATGAGATGATGATACGCATAAACGAAGACGGCGAACAAATGCGCATCTATGCACGCATCGAGAAAGAATGCGCACGCGAACTGCTCATTGCGTGCAGCGAGGACGATGAATGCACGTTGGTGCAAATAACAGGCAAACTTTCCAAAGAAGACATTAAGCGGCTCATTGACGACCAGCTGAAAAACAAAAATGGACGCGAATGAATTCAAACGCCGCTTCCTGCCTTGCCAGATGAAGCTCTACCGCACAGCTTACACACTAACGGGCAATGCACAAGATGCGGAAGACATGGTGCAGGAAGCATACGTGCGCCTGTGGGACAAGCGCAATGAGCTGACGCACATCGAAAGCCCGGAAGCCTATGGCGTGACGCTCGTGAAACACCTCTGTCTGGACTTGCTGCGCAAGAACCACCGCCAGACTGCAACATGCACGCCCGAGGAGGTCACGCTCACGGCAGAGGATTCGCCCGGCACCCGGACGGAAACGCACGACGAGGCCGACTGCCTGCGACAGCTCATTGACCGGCTGCCAGTCAACCAACGGCAAGTAATGTGGCTGCGCGACGTGGACGGCTGTTCCTACAACGAAATTGCACAAATCACGGGACTGAGCGACGTGAACATACGCGTGCTCCTCTCCCGCGCACGAAAAATGATACGAGAACAATATAAAAAAATCTGTGACTATGGACAATCATGAAATAGACCTCCTGCTGGCACGCTTCTATGAAGGCACAACCACGGAAGCCGAGGAGAAAGCCCTGAAAGAATATTTTGCCCGGGAAGACATTCCGCCCCGATTGCGAGCCGACCAGGCACTCTTCCGGGAGTTGGCCCGAGAGGAAATTCCTGTGCCCGAAGGACTGGGCAATCGACTGGAAACCCTCATTGACCGGCTGGACTGTGAGGAGACCCGAAAGAAACGCCGCCGGCACTTGTCCGTGCGCCGGATGGTCGGCATCGCGGCCATGCTCTGCCTGCTGTGTTCCGCCACTGTCTATTGGTTCTCACGCCCCGCAACACCGTCTGCCCCGACACCCCGTGACACCTGCGCCACGCCCGAAGAGGCCTACTGGGAAACGCAAAAGGCACTGTCTGCCCTTGCCTATGGTCTGGAACGTGGCTTGCAAGGAGTGAAAACTGCGGAACAAACCACAGAAAAAGCGCAATCAATCATAAACAAGCATTTAAACCTCATTAAAAAATTACCACAATGAAACGTACACTACTCAACATCCTGCTCTGCCTCTGCACAGCAGTATTCGCCCACGCCCAAACAGACAACATGTTCGACCGCTTCAGCGAAATGGACGGCATCACCTCCGTTTACATCTCGAAGGCCATGCTCAACATGATACCCGACATTCAATCAGAAATAATTGACCTCAAAGGCATTGCCGGCAAACTGGAAAGTGTCAAAGTGCTAAACAGTGAAAAAGAATCAGTCATCAACAAGATGAAGGACACAGCCAACCAAATCTTCACGCCGGCCAACGGCTATGAAACATTAGTGCGCATTCGTGACAACGACGATCACGCGGACATCTACCTGAAAACAAACGACAATAACCTGAATGAGTTCGTCGTTCTGACACAGGAAACGAAAGAGCTCACAATAATCGTCATCACCGGACAGTTGAGTCCTGAAGACATCAAAAACATCATCCAGCAATAATCAGTCCTTCTCAATAAGCACCGTGGCGTATGCCGCGATGCCTTCCTCACGACCGGTGAAGCCCAACTTCTCGGTCGTGGTGGCTTTGACGGACACACAGTCGGCATCGACGCCCATCACGCGGGCGAGCGTCTCCTGCATCTCCGGGATGCGTGCTTTCAGCTTGGGACGTTCGGCACACACAGTGGCGTCGATGTTGCCCACACGATAGCCTCTCGTCGCAATGAGGGCCACGGTCTTGGCCAGCAATATCTTGCTGTCGATGTCCTTGAACTCACCGGCCGTGTCGGGAAAGTGGTAGCCGATGTCGCGCATGTTGGCTGCTCCCAGCAGGGCATCGCAGATGGCATGAATCAGCACATCAGCGTCAGAGTGCCCCAGCAATCCCAACTCATGTTCGAAGCGGATGCCGCCCAGCCAGAGTTCACGTCCGGACACGAGGGCATGCACATCATATCCAAATCCTACTCTTATCTTCATGGTGTTTATTCCGTTAAAGTCAACGAATGTAGAAATCGAGCACCCGCTCTCCTTCCAAGTAACCTTGCAGATGCTGCCCGATGCTCACGGGTCCCACACCGACCGGTGTGCCGGTGTATATGAGGTCGCCCATCTTCAGCGTCATGAAACGGCTCACGTAGGCAATGATACGGTCGACGGTGAAAAGCATGTCGCACGTGCATCCGCACTGCACGGTCTTCCCGTCGATGTCAAGGTGAAAACGGATGTTCTGTATGTTCTGAAAATACTCCATCGGGACGAACGTGCCGATAACAGCCGAGCCGTCGAACCCTTTGCTCAACTCCCACGGATTGCCGGCCGCACGGAAACGACGCTGCAAGTCGCGTGCCGTGAAGTCGATGCCCACGGTCACGGCATCATAATAACGGTGAGCAAAACGCTCTGCAATGTTCTTACCCAGACGGCTCACGCGCACGACGAGTTCCGTCTCATAATGTATCTCTTGGGAAAAGTCTGGTAGAAAAAAAGGCTTGCTGTCTTTGAGTACAGCGGAATCGGGTTTCAGGAAGATGACAGGCTCCTCAGGACGTGCCATGCCGGCATGAAGCTCCTCATTGTGCGCCGCATAGTTCATCCCCACTGCTATTATTTTCATGCTTGAATCCTTTTTATTTGATTTGATTAAAGTTCAGACGATTGAACATGACTGCCAGATGGGCATAGAGCGAAGTGTTCTGCACCACGATGTGCTCGGGCACACGGATGCGGAATGGCGTGAAGTTCCACACGGCACGGATGCCGCCTGCTATCATCTCGTCGGTCACTTGCTGGGCAATGTTGATGGGCACAGTCAGGATGCCTATGCTCACTTGGGAATCGTTCATCTTTTGTGGAAAATCGCGTGTGTGAAAGATGGGCACACCACCTACTTCCGTCCCCACCAATGCCGGGTCAACATCGAAGGCTGCCACAATCTCAAGTCCGAACTGATGCAGACCCGAGTCGCCCATCAACGCCCGTCCCAGACTGCCTGCCCCGAACAGGAAAGCCCGGTGCATGTTCGTAAAACCCAGAAACGCCTCCAGTGCGGCAATCAGTCCGTCGATTTCATAGCCCACACGTGTCCGGCCGGAGACTTTCACATAAGACAAGTCTTTGGCAATTTGCGAAGCGTCTATATTGATAACCTTTGATATTTGCGTGGAAGAGACATGATGTTCACCCCTTTCTTTCAGTAGCTTAATGGTAGAAAGATACCATGGCAGACGGCGAAGCGTAGGCTCCGGCACTTTGCCGAAATCGTATTGGGCAAGAGGTGTCATAGCGTGTTCTGATTTGTTTTCTTGGTTTGATGCAAAATTATAGAAATTTTTCCATAATCCACCGACTGAAAAAAGGAAAAAGACGCCCCTCTTCTGTCCGAAAGGAACTATCTTTGCACCAAACAAAAACAGACTTATGAAGAACAATGACTGGAAAGACCGTCTGAACATTGTCTACTCCACCAATCCCGACTTCGCCTACCAAACTGACGCCGAAGAGGAAGAGGAGACACTCGACAAGAAGGAACAGAATCTGCGCGTATGCGTCGAGAAGAAAAACCGTGGAGGTAAAACGGCTACCGTGGTGAAGGGATTCACCGGCTCGGAAGCCGACCTGAAAGACCTGGCCAAGTTGCTAAAGACCCGCTGCGGCGTAGGTGGGGCTGCCAAGGAAGGAGAAATCATCATTCAGGGCGATTTGCGCGAAAAGGTAGTGGAATTACTGAAAAAGGAAGGCTACGTCCGCACGAAATGAACAAGTTTGC
>CAZOKL010000043.1:14290-17558 GCA_964580305.1 uncultured Bacteroides sp. | reverse complement strand
GCCTGGCAGGTCTCCGGATATTTTTTGCAGAAACACGCCGCTCTTGTGTCGGGCTATCGAGTTTTTTTCTTAAATTTGTCCGTTATTTATTGAGCAATTATATATGGCAGAAGAACTGAACATAAACAGCGGAGCAAACTATTCGGCCAATAACATCCAAGTGCTTGAAGGCCTTGAGGCAGTGCGTAAACGTCCTGCGATGTATATTGGTGACATAAGCGAGAAAGGTTTGCACCACTTGGTCTATGAGGTGGTGGACAACTCCATTGACGAGGCATTGGCAGGCTATTGTACACACATCGAAGTTTTTATTAACGAAGATAATTCCATAACCGTCCAGGACAACGGGCGCGGCATCCCCGTCGACATGCATGAAAAGGAAAAGAAGTCGGCTCTGGAGGTCGTGATGACGGTGCTCCATGCCGGAGGCAAGTTTGACAAGGGTTCCTACAAAGTGTCGGGCGGTCTGCACGGTGTGGGCGTTTCGTGCGTGAACGCGCTGTCCACCCGCATGATTTCGCAGGTGCGCCGTGACGGCAAGGTCTACCAGCAGGAGTATGCCTGCGGCAAGCCGCTCTATGCGGTGAAAATCGTGGGAACCTGTGACCTGAAGGAAACGGGCACACGGCAGACGTTCTGGCCCGATGCCTCCATCTTCGTGACCACTGCATATAAGTATGACATACTCCAGGCACGCATGCGTGAGCTGGCCTATCTGAACGCAGGCCTCACCATCACGCTCACCGACCTGCGCGAGAAAGACGAACAGGGCAACCCCCGCACCGAGCGTTTTCATTCTGATGAAGGCGTGAAGGAGTTCGTGCGTTTTCTCAACTCCAACAACACGCCGCTCTTTAACGACGTCATCTACATCAACACCGAAAAACAGGGCGTCCCCATCGAGTGTGCCATCATGTATAACACAGGCTTCCGCGAGAACCTCCATTCGTATGTGAACAACATCAACACCATTGAAGGCGGCACGCACGAGGCAGGCTTTCGCATGGCGCTCACGCGCGTGCTGAAGAAGTATGCCGAAGACAGCAAGGTGCTTGAGAAGGCCAAGGTGGAAATCTCCGGTGAGGACTTCCGCGAGGGACTGATAGCCGTCATCTCCGTGAAGGTGGCCGAACCGCAGTTTGAAGGACAGACCAAGACCAAGCTCGGAAACAACGAGGTGAACGGAGCTGTCAACCAGGCCGTGGGCGAAGCCCTGACTTACTATCTGGAAGAACACCCGAAGGAGGCGAAACTCATTGTCGACAAGGTGGTGCTGGCCGCCACTGCGCGCATCGCCGCACGCAAGGCGCGTGAGTCCGTTCAGCGCAAGAACCCGATGACCGGAGGCGGACTTCCCGGCAAGCTGGCCGACTGTTCCGACAAAGACCCCGCACGCTGCGAGCTCTTCCTTGTCGAGGGTGATTCGGCCGGCGGCTCGGCCAAGCAGGGGCGTAGCCGCGCCTTCCAGGCCATCCTGCCGCTGCGCGGTAAGATTCTGAACGTGGAGAAAGCCATGTGGCACAAAGCGTTTGAGAGCGACGAGGTGAACAACATCATTCAGGCACTGGGCGTGCGTTTCGGCATGGGTGAAAACAGCAAGGAAGCCAACATCGAGAAACTGCGCTACCATAAGATTATCATCATGACCGATGCCGATGTCGACGGCTCGCACATTGACACCCTCATCATGACCCTGTTCTACCGCTACATGCCCCAACTCATCCAAGACGGCTACCTCTACATCGCCACACCGCCCCTCTACCTCTGCACGAAGGGCAAGGTGAAGGAATATTGCTACACGGAGGAAGACCGCATGCGCTTCATTGATAAATATGGTGGCGGCAATGAGAGCGGCATCCACATCCAGCGCTACAAAGGTCTGGGTGAGATGAACCCCGAGCAGCTTTGGGAGACAACCATGGACCCGGAGCGCCGCCTTCTGAAGCAGGTGCACATTGAAAACGCCGCCGAGGCCGACTACATCTTCTCCATGCTGATGGGCGATGACGTGGGTCCGCGCCGTGAATTCATCGAAAGCAACGCCACCTATGCCAACATCGACGCATAAGGGTGCGACTGACATAAAATAAAAGCAGGTGACAATCTCACAAGGAGGCTGTCACCTGCTTTATTTAGTGGGGAGGGTGTGTCATTTGGATTTCAGCGAACCAACGCCTTTTTTCGACAGGTTCACCACATGGGGGTTGCCGTAGTAAGTCACGGTGCCCACACCATGCGAGTGTATGCGGATGTTATCAGAGGCATAGCAGGTGAGGTCGCCCACACCCGTGTGGCGGAGGTCAACGTCTTGTGCCTTGAGGTCTTTGGCATTCACGTCGCCCACACCGCTCGATGTGAATTTGGTGGTAACGGCCTTGCCAGACAGTGTCATGTCACCCACGCCCTTATGGCTGATGGTCAACTGTTCGCATTCGATGTTCTTTAACTGGACGTCGCCGACACCGCTATTTTCGATTGTCAGACAGGGTGTCTTCAAGGGCGAGGTTGTGCGGAAGTCGCCCACGCCGCGGTTGGAAATGCGGGTGAGGGTTGGGGCGGAGATTCTGATTTCCACGCCTTTAATCGAGCGCTCGTTCCCTATCTTGCGCGTGTTCACCCGCAACACACCTTTGTGCGACTCGATGACGACGGAAGACAGGACGTTTTCCCGGCCGATGACTTCCACTTTCACGTTGTCCGACTGTGAGAAAGACACGTTGGCCACTCCGTTCACCTCAATGGCGTCGAAAGGTGCGACGTCATAGCTTTTCTTAATCTTTTCCTTGCTGGACTTTTCCTTGACGGTCTGGTCGTTCATGGTGCGGCAACTCTGTGCACTGCTTAGAAACGTGATTGAAAGCAGTCCGATGATGATGAAATGTAATGTTCGCATAGTTGTTTTCTTTTAATCGTCTTTATGAATTAGACGTGGTAAAATAAAGAAAAAGTTGCAAGACCGGAAATTTTTTTAGCATTCGAAATGCTCAGGGATGGAGACGGCTTACAGGTAGCCTTGCTTTTTCAGTTCGTCGGCAGCAGTTTCCAGCTCGGCATACCACGCTTCGCCAAACTGGCGTATCAGAGGTTCTTTCAGGAACTTGTAGACCGGGACGTCTTCTTTCTCTCCCAGCAGCACAGCCGCGCGGCATACGCTCCAGCGGTGGTAGTTCAGAGCCTTGTAAACGCCGTAATGCCCCACGCGGATGGGGTATAGGTGGCAGGAGATGGGTTTGTAGAAGTCGGCTTTGCCTGCGCGGTAGGCTTTCTC
>CAZOKL010000043.1:3625-14190 GCA_964580305.1 uncultured Bacteroides sp. | reverse complement strand
CAGGCGGAGAGGTCGCAAAGAAACTTTTCTTTCAGCACGTCAAGACTGACCACCACGTCTTGTATTTGAATCATACTCATGTTTCCACCTTTCCTTAATCATGTTACGAAAAAAACGCAAACCACCGAAAGGGGAGGGTTTTCCCTTTTCGGATGGTTTGTGCTTTTTATTTATCTTCCCGCAGCGGGGTGGTTCATTTAATCAGGTCGTGTCCCGTCATGTCGGCCGGCTGGGGCAAGCCCATGATGTGCAGGATGGACGGGGCCACGTCGGCCAGCACGCCGCAGTCCACACGGGCGTCCTTGTTCTCGGTCACATAGACAAACGGCACGGGGTTGAGCGAGTGGGCGGTGTTGGGAGTGCCGTCTTCGTTGAGGGCATGGTCGGCATTGCCGTGGTCGGCAATGATGATGACCTCATAGCCGTTGGCCTTGGCAGCTTCCACGGTGTCGCGCACGCAGGCATCAATGGCCACGACGGCCTTTTCGATGGCCTCATACACGCCGGTGTGTCCCACCATGTCGCCGTTGGCATAGTTCACCACAATGAAGTCATACTTCTGTGTGCCGATGGCAGCCACGAGCTTGTCTTTCACTTCATAGGCGCTCATTTCCGGTTGCAGGTCATAGGTGGCCACTTTGGGCGAGGGCACGAGGATGCGGTCTTCGCCCGGGAAGGGTTGTTCACGCCCGCCGTTGAAGAAGAACGTCACGTGGGCATACTTCTCTGTTTCTGCAATGTGGAGCTGGGTCTTCCCGTTGTTGGAGAGATATTCGGCCAGCGTGTCGGCCACGTTCTCCTTGTCGAAGAGTATGTGCACGCCCGTGAACGAAGAGTCATAAGGCGTCATGCAGTAATATTGCAGGCCGGGGATGGTGTGCATGCCTTCTTCGGGCATGTCCTGCTGGGTGAGCACGATGGTGAGCTCTTTGGCGCGGTCGTTGCGATAGTTGAAGAAGATGACCACGTCGCCTTCCTTGATGGTGCCGTCGCAGGTGCTGTTGACAATGGGTTTCACGAACTCGTCGGTCACGTCGGCATCATACGATTCCTGCATGGCCTGCACCATGTCGGCTGCCTGCTTTCCCTTGCCCTCGATGAGCATGTCGTAGGCTTCCTTTACGCGGGCCCAGCGTTTGTCGCGGTCCATGGCATAGAAACGTCCGACGATGGAGGCAATGCGTCCGGCCGACTGTGCGCAGTGGTCGGTGAGTTGCTGGATGAATCCCTTGCCGCTTCTCGGGTCGGTGTCGCGGCCGTCCATGAAGCAATGGATGAAGGTGTGCTCCTGCAAACCGTAGTCCTTGGCGATGTCGCAGAGCTTGAACAGGTGGTCGAGCGAACTGTGCACGCCTCCGTCAGAGGTCAGCCCCATGAAGTGTATGTTCTTTCCGTGCTCCTTGGCATAGGTGAAGGCAGCCACCACCTGCGGGTTTTTCAAGATGCTGCCGTCGGCACAGGCACGGTTGATTTTCACCAGGTCCTGATAGACAATGCGTCCGGCACCGATGTTCAGGTGTCCCACTTCAGAGTTGCCCATCTGTCCGTCGGGCAAACCCACGTTTTCACCGCTCGCCTGAAGTTGCGAGTGCGGATAGGTGGCCAGCAAAGAGTCCCAATAAGGAGTAGGAGTGTTGAAAATAACGTCGTCTTTCTTGTGGTCGCCACAGCCCCAACCATCAAGAATCATCAAAAGTGCTTTTTTAGCCATAATATATGTGTTTTTTTAAAATGTTCTGCATTGACGGCGCAAAGTTACACAAAATCGTGCACTTGGCGTCATGTCTTAACGTGCATTAGTGAAAAACGGGCGGTCTCCTTTCCGCCCGTGAGCGGAAAGGAGACCGTGCAGGAGCGGAAAGGAGGCCGCCCGCGGGCCGGGTCTAAGGCGTGGTCGGCGGGCGTTTGCTCCGGTGTGATGCCGTGTCGGGGAGTCACTTCACGAGATACTTCTCCATGCCCGGAGAATACTCCGTGCGGAACGCCCCCGTGCTGTCGGCATAGATGAAGAAATATTCCAGTTCGGGGTGACGGGCGAGGAGCCGCTTGGCCTCCTCGCGGCCCAGTGCCATGCACGAGGTGGCATAGGCGTCGGCCACAATGCAGTCATGGGCCATGATGGTGGCGCTCAGGATGTCGGCTGCGGCGGGATAGCCCGTCTTGGGGTTGATGGTGTGGGCATACTTCCGCCCGTCGTGCACGTAGAAGTTGCGGTAGTCGCCCGAGGTGGCAATGCCGCGGCGGTCGCTCAGTTCAATGATTTGCTGGATTTCGCTGTTCACCTGCGTGGAGTCGTCCACCGGTTTGTTGATGCCGATGTGCCAGGGAAAGCCCTTGGGATTCAGTCCCTTGGCCGTCATCTCCCCACCGATGTCCACAAGATAGTTGTCAATGCCCAGGCTGTCGAGCTTTCGGGCAATGAGGTCGCAGATGCAGCCGTCGCCCACGGCCGAGAAGTTGAGCATCACGCGCGGATCGTCTTTCACCACGCGGCGTCCCTCGATGCGCACCTTTTCATATCCCACGAACGACTTCAGGCTGTCAATGAGCGCAGGTGTCACCTCGCCCATGTTTTTGAAACCGAAGCCCCATGCATTGATGAGCGGGGCACAGGTGATGTCGAACATGCCGTCGGTTTGGTGCGACACTTCCTTCGCCACGCGGAAGGCGTGGATGAAGATGGAGTCCACCTCCACGTTGCGGTTTGTGTTGACGGCACTCACAATGGAGAGCGAGTCGAAGGGATTGAGCGAGTGGTAGAAACGGCGGATTTCGTCGGTAATCTCCCGGTCGAGCGGACGGTCGTGCTGATAGGTGATGCGGTAATAGGTGTGTGTGTGCCCCTCGGTGACGTGATAGGAACGTTTCGTCGTGCAGGCTCCCAGCGCGAACAGCAGGAAGCAGAGGGTGGCAAGATGTTTGGTCTGTAATGTCATGGTCTGTGCTTTATACCTTATTATATATGATGATTCTTTCGGTTGGGGGCCGGTTGCGACATGCGCACACTGCTCACCACGGAAGCCGCTAGGGCACAGCATCCGGCAATCAGCAGGCAGAGCTGCACGGCATCGCCGTGCACGTGTAGGCGCAGCAGCAGGGCGACGAGCGATGTGCCCAGGGTCTGCCCCAGCAGGCGTGCCGTGCCCAGCATGCCGCTGGCCCCTCCGCTGCGGTGTTGCGGTGCCGACGACACGATGGTGAAGTTATTTGGCGTCTGAAACAGTCCGAAGCCTAAGCCGCAGAGCACCAGTCGCCACATGATGTCCCACTCCGGTGCGTGAGGCGGAATCTGATAGAGCGCAAACAGTCCGGCAGCAAACATCAGCAGGCCGATGCTGCACAGCAGTCCGGGGTGGAAGCGGTCGGCCAGACGTCCGGCAAACGGGGCGATGAGGATGGTGCTTACGGGCCAGGCCGTGAGCATCAGCCCGACGTCAGCCACCGAGTAGTCCAGCACGTCTTGCAGGAAGAAGGGAAGTGACACGAGGGCCAGCATCTGCGCCGTGAACGAGGCCACCGAGGTGCAGAGCGACATGGAGAAGATGGGGATGCGCAGCAGGTCGACGGGAAAGAGCGGAGTCTCCATGTGGAGCTGGCGGCGCAGAAAGAAGTAGCCGACGACAAGCATCACCGCCACCTGGATGCCTATCAGCACGTGGTTGGCGTCATGGGCGATGCCCTCGAGCGAGTAAATGAGCAGGCCGAACGTTATGGCATTGGCCACGCTGCTCACCTTGTCAAACGTGTGTGTGCCGTCCTTGTGCGGATTGCCGGGAAGCAACTTGTAGCCGATGATGAAAGCGGCGATGGCAAAGGGGATGTTGATGAGGAACAGCCAGTGCCAGGAGACAAATGTCAGGATGACACCTGCCACCGAAGGGCCTGCCGTGGCCGACACGGCTACGACCATTGCGTTCAGCCCCATGCCCCGCCCCAGGTGCTCGGGGGGATAAATGAGGCGGAGCAGGGCGGTGTTTACGCTCATGATGCAGGCCGCCCCTAACCCCTGGATGACACGCGTGATGACCAGCATCCAGAACGAACCGGCCAGCGCGCACAGCAGCGAGCCGGCGGTGAACCCTGCAATGCCCGTGAGGAACATGCGCTTGTAGCCGTAAAGGTCGCCCAGCGAGGCAAACGACAGCAGCGACACGGCCGTCACCAGCTGATAGGCATTGACCATCCAGATGGAAGAAGAGGGGGTGATGCCGAACTCGGCCGACAGCGTGGGGAGCGCCACGTTGATGATGGTTCCGTTGATGACCGACATGAGGATGGCCAGCATGATGGCAAAGGCTGCCCAATATTGTCGTGGCAGAGGAATGAGTCTGGCAAATGAGAATTTTTGCATCATGTTGCAAAAGTACTCCGATTCGGCCTATCTGCCAGCACCCTCTGTTGCCGCTTTGGGTTAAATATGCTCAAAAACGAGGATTCCCGCAGAGGGCAGTCTGCCGCCGGAGTGTTGCGGTTGCGATTGTGAGAGAGAGAATGTGAAGCACGATTGAACTGTTTTGGGAAAAAAGACATGCGCACGTGGCATCACTGCCCCATGCGCACTGTTACTTTTTCACCCACCTAAAAGGGATAAGTAATAATTCCGGTTTTAACGGAATCCCTAGATAGAAATATAAGCTTAATGTTATAACTGATCCTTAATATAATGTATTTTCGCTTATGTCTTTTATTGTTTTCACGTTGCAAAGATAGTTCTTTTGCGTGTTATTGTTGTGTAGATTTGTGTTTCTCTTGTGTAAATTTGGTGCAAAGTGTGCTTTTTTCACATAAAATGCCTTTTTTACTCGCCTTTCTCCACCCGTTGCAGCCATTCCGGATAAGCATCGAGAACATGTTGTGGCGCGTCGGTGTACCAGGAATATCCTCCCCGGCGTTCTTGTCCCACCTCAGACAAGTCGTTGCGCTTGATGCCGTCACGGTCGCAAAAGAAAGGCTGGCCGGTGTCCAGGTCATAGAAGCGTGCCCACAACACATTGCCCGGAGCAGGCACGACGCGTGCATCGCGCTGGGGAGTGCCGGCATGCAGGCGTTGCACGGCAATGTCTTTCACCTTATGGGCCTCAAACCACTTCACCGCTCCCTTCACTGCTTTGATGACCTCCTCTGAAGGGTGAGGCAGCGACATGAGTAGTTTCACGATGCGGGCAGACTCTGCACCGCTGAACGACTCCAGTTCATAGGCACGTGCCGGAGCAGGGGCCAACGTCTTTTCATCATGTTGTGCACACCACACGGTGGGTTCTCCGTCAACGCGTATCTGGGTCTTCAGAATGCAGTCGATGCCCTTGTCGAAAGCCTCCCTTGCCTGCGCCCGCAGGCTGTCGTCGAGTTGCAGCCCGTCGTAGGGTGACGTGTTCTCGCTCACGCCTTGTAGCAGGAAGAGCACGTTCACCATGGCATCGTCGTTATAAGTAATGTGTGTGGAATAGTGCGTTTCGTCTCGTGGAGGGTAGAACTGCGGCCAGCCGCCGTTGTCATATTGAGCTTCGAACAAGAAGTGTAGGCCTTTGATGAAAGCTTCTTTGTAGCGCGTGTCTCCGCTGAGGCTGTAGACTCGTGCCAGGAAACGCATCTCCGTGGTTGTGGAGCCATTGTCTATGGTGGAGCCCACTCCGGTGCGTTGCACCTCGGCCAGTTCTGTGTCGGTGAGCAGATGTTGGTAGGGGATGTTCTTCTGCCATCCCCCATTATCCATTTGACGGACAATCAGTTGGTCTGCGATGCTGCGGGCTTCATCGCTGCCATACCATTCGGTCGGCATCTTGTCGGCCATCTTGACCCACGACAGGTTGCTGGGGGTTGTTTGGGCATACGTGCCTGTCACGGAAAACCAGTGAAACAGGCACACAAGGAAAGTTATCAATCGTATGTTCATAGGTTGTTGGATGTTTTGCATATACAAAAATATATTAATATCGACTGTGGTCGGTGTAGATTTGTGTTTTTTTAGTGTAGATTTGTGTTGAAAACACATAAGATGTCTGGTTGAGCTTTCTCTTTATGACATAACGGAAGTCGCGCAGACGGGTGCGGCATGCGTGAAAATCGTGCTTGGTCATGCAGGAAGCGAAAAACCGTATATGCGCGTTGCCTCATGAAACATATATCAATATTGTTGTTTGTTTGGTTGACTATCTTTGTCTGCGTGCTGCCGGGCGAGGCACAGGGCACGTATGTTCCTACATTATATAACACGTCAAACGGATTGCCTCAGCAGACGGTTAATGCCACCATGCAGGACAAGCAGGGCTATATGTGGTTTGCAACCTCGAACGGGTTCAGTCGTTTCGATGGTGTGAGGTTTACCAACTACAGTCTGGAGGGCAGCGACAGCCTCGGGTTAGGAAACAACCTCATCATTTCGCTTCACGAGGACAACCACCGCTACATCTGGCTGATGAACGACAATCGCGTGAGTTTCCGCTTCAACCCTTACACCCGCCAGTTCCTGGAGCTTCCCGACTCGCTCGGACAGGTGGAATCCGTAAGACTCTTATCCAACGGCGACATCTGGATTGATTTGAAGAAACGGCAACTCATACGCGCCTATTATGACGAAAAGGAGGCACTTCACTATGAACGCGTCTTGCAATATCCGCCAAACGACACGACGAAAATTGTGATGATTTCCAACGACCGGGAAGGACACGTGTGGATACTGACCAACAAAGAACTCCTTGACTATGACCACAAAGTGAAGAAACTGACCCGGCACCCTCTCGGCACGGACACCCGCTATTTCAGCATGCGCAAGCGCCTGAACCTGTTTCAGGTTGGAGGAGACCACGGCCGGGTCTATATTTATCACAACAAGGAGGGCTATCACACACTGATACAGCTTCCGACGGAGGACAACGTGGTGCGCATCAAGGCCTACACGGATGAGAAGTCCATCTACATGACAGAAAGTGACGGTTTCTTTCTGCACGACATAGAGACCGGAGCCGTGAGGCAATATGCTGCCACCCAGCCGGCACCCTACAAGCTGGAGAGCAACCGCATAGGCGACTGCTATGTGGATCAGGACAAGAACATCTGGGTGACCTATCTGGACAACTCCGTCATCACGTGTCTGGAGATTGGCAAAGACAGCCAGCGCAAGTTTCATCTTCTTGACCGCCATCGGCAGACCATTGTGGCGCACGACAAAATCTCCATCTTTGAAGACCGCAACAAGCGCATCTGGTTCTATGCTCCCAACAAGGCGCTTAACTACTATGACTTGGAAAATCACGAACTCTTCCCCCTCATCCTGCCTTCTGCCCAGAACATGCCCGACTTCACCGAACCCTCGAATCTCTACGTCGACAAGCAGCGCAATCTCTGGTTGGGTAAGGGAAATAAGGGTGTACTGAAGTTGACTTTCAAGAGCAACCATTTCAAACTCATCTCACCCGACCCTTCCGACCTTTATAATAATGAGAACCGTGTCACCAGCCTTTGCATCGACCGCAATGACAGGCTTTGGATGGGGACACGTGACAGCACCATCCACATTTTTGATGCACGCACGCATCGCTTTCTGGGCTACTTTTCCGACCGCGGTGTCATCACGCCGCACAAAGTCTGCATAGGGCAGGCAAACACCATCATGGAGGATTATGAGGGGAACATCTGGATAGGCACGGAAGAGAGCGGACTTTTTAAAGCCACCCCACAGGGTGCTGACCGCTATGCGCTCCAACACTTCACGCATCGGGCTGACAATCCCTACTCGCTGAGTGACAACCATGTGTCTGTGGTGTTCGAAGACAGAGCGCACCACATCTGGGTGGGCACGGCAGAGGGAGGACTGAACTATGTGAGCCGCGACTCACGGGGGCAGGTCGTGTTCTTCCACCGGGGCAACCGCCTGAAGCAGTATCCCGCCACGCACCATGAGGTGCGCGGCTTGTGCGAGGATGGCCAGGGCTATGTGTGGGTGGTTTCCAGGCAGGGGGTGCTTCGTTTCCATCCGCTGATGAATGCGCCAGAGTCTGTTGTCTTCGAGAACCTCCACCGTCTTGCCACCGGAGAGGAGACTTTCAACAGCAATGCCGTTTTGCGCATCTTCAATGATAGCCGCGGAACGCTCTATCTGGCAACCTTCGGCAAGGGCCTCTATCGTGCCGACGGGCAACACTTCAAGAACTACACCACGCATGACGGACTGCCCTCTGACATCATCTACACCATGCAGGAAGACAGCACGGGGCACATCTGGCTGGCCACGGAGGTCGGTTTGTGCAAGTTCGACCCCGAAGCGGAGACGTTTGACACCTTCGACAGCCGTTTCTTTCCCTCCGACCTGGTTTTCTCTGACGACGATGCCGTGGGCAACGGCACGGACGAACTGTTCTTTGCCACCGACCGCGGCTTTCTGGCTTTCCACCCCTCTGAGATTGAAAAGGAAGTCTATAAGCCGAACATCGTGCTCACGTCTTTTGCCGTCAATGACTCCCCGTTGACCGGCAAGGACGGGCTTGCTTTCCGTTTTGATGCCGGGAAGACGGTCACCCTTGAGCATGACCGCAACTCTTTCTCCCTGCGCTTCTGCGCCCTCGACATGAATTTCCCAGACCGCGTGCAGTATGCTTTCATGCTGGACGGTTTTGATGACTGGCACTATGTGGGCAACGACGGGAAAGCCGTCTACACGAACATCCCCACTGGCACGTACACCTTCCGTGTGCGGTCGACCAACAGCGACGGGCGCTGGGTGGACAATGAGCGCACGCTCCGCATCCGCGTGCTGCCTTCTTTCCGTGAAACGCCCGTGGGCATCACGCTTTTCATCGCCCTCTTTCTGCTGGCCGTTTTCGCGGCAGCCGCCATCATGCTGAAACTCTACAAGCTGAACCAGCGGGTGGAGATGGAGCAGAAGCTGGCCGATGTGAAGACGAATTTCTTCACGAACATCGTCCATGAGATGCGCACACCCTTCACGCTGGTCGTCTCACCGCTGGAAAACGTGCTTGAGCAGAAAGACCTCTCGCCCAAGGTGCGGCAAAATCTGGAGATTATGCAAACGAACGTCCGCCGTAGTATCCGCCTCATTAATCAGATACTCGACTTCCAGAAGATTGCGAGCGACAAGATGCACCTGTGTGTGCGGCGCGTGGAGCTGCGTTCATTCTTCGAACAACTGCTGGCCTCCTTCTCCGGGCTGGCCAGGCAGGAGCACACCGGTCTGGCCCTGCAGATGGAGGCCCCCTCGCTGACCGTCTGGGCCGACGAGGAGAAACTTGAAAGCGTGTTCTTCAACCTGCTCTCGAATGCCTTCAAGTATTCCCCGCGGGGAAAACAAATCATTGTGGAAGTGACGGAAGAGGCCGACCGCGTTGTTGTGCGCGTCATCGACCAGGGCTATGGCATCCCAGAGGACAAACAGCCGCATCTGTTCGGCCGCTTTGAGTCGTTTCTCCAGAAAAGCGCGTCGCGCATGCCGAGCACGGGCATCGGGCTGTCGCTCATGAAAGAACTTGTGGAGCTTCATCACGGGCACGTTACCGTGAGCAGCAAGGTGGGCGAGGGCTCCGTCTTCACTGTCGAGCTGCTGAAGGGCAACCGCCATTTCGCCCCCGAGACGGAGTTCATTGTCGACGACGGCGACAGCACCCCGCCCGCCGATGCGGCACCGGCTGCCGGCTTTGCTGCCGGTGACCGCCGCCCGCTGGTGCTCCTTGTGGAGGACAACACGGACTTGTGCCGTTTTCTGGAGTCGACCTTCGCTGCGGACTATCGCGTGGCGACGGCCACCAACGGCGAGGAGGGCTTCTTGCAGGCCGTGAAGCACAATCCCGACCTTGTGATTAGTGACGTCTGCATGCCCGTTTTGAGCGGCACGGAGATGGTCAAGATGTTGCACAGCAATCCCGCCACGAGCCACATCCCCGTCATTCTGCTCACGGGCGAGGCATCTCCCGACGGCGAAATCGAGAGCCTGAATCTCGGCGTGGAGGCCTACATCTCCAAACCTTTCAGCTCCAAGGTGTTACAGGCACAGGTGAGCAACATCCTCCGTCGCCGCGAACAGTTGCACCGGTCCTATCAGTCACAGTTCACCCACCCCGATGCCGCGACGCCCGCCAAGGAGCAGCCGGACGAAGCCCTGCCGTCGGCCGAGCAGGAGTTCGTTCGCCGCCTCACCGACCTCATCAACGAACAGCTCGGCTCGCCCGAACTGACTGTCGAGAGCCTTGCCCGGCAGATGAATGTCAGCCGTTCGGTGCTGGCGAAGAAAACCAAGGCACTCATCGGCCTTTCGCCCGTTGAGCTTATTCGCGACTTCCGTTTGCGTCGTGCCGTGGCCCTCCTTGAGGCCGGCGGGCGCACCATCACCGAGGTGGCCTTCCTCACGGGCTTTTACGACTCGCACTATTTCAGTAAGTGCTTCAAGCAGGTCTACGGCGTCTCCCCGTCGGACTATTGCAAAAAGAAATAAACAGATTGACGTGCCCTGACGCTGCACTCCCTGCCTCCTGCGGATGCCGTTAACGGCGTCTGCGGGCGGAATGGTTTGCGCCCGTGCCCGCCCTCCTTTCCGCTCCCGTGCGCCTTCCTTTCCG
>CAZOKL010000043.1:0-3525 GCA_964580305.1 uncultured Bacteroides sp. | reverse complement strand
AGAATTGTGGAGGATTTAATATCCGCGTGGGATTCGACTTTTAAGTGTCCGTAGGCAGATTATAAACAAAAGGTCACGATTAAGACGTGCAAAAACGCATGTACTTGGGTCGTGGCCTTTTGTTATGCTTGTTTTTCAAGACGCCTCATCAGCAGAATATTGTGCCAGCAGGGCCGACAGCTCTTCGGCAAGGACGTCACGGGTCGGGGTGGGGTTGTCAGTGTGCATGTAGCAGACGACGCCCTGCAGGTCGGCAATATACACGCGTGGGATGGTTGCGTCGGCAAAGAGGTTGTAGAGCGTGAGTGTGCCGTCGGCATAATAGGGCAGGGTCAGACCCTCCTGCGCCCAGTAGGCAGCCACGTCGGCAGCCTCTTCGGCACGGCTGATGAGGGCGAAGCGCACGCCACGGTCACGATATTCGTCATAGACCTGTTGCACTTCAGGCAGCGTTGCCCGACAGTCGGAACAGCTGGTGTCAAAAAACATGATGAAGGTGACCGCTTCGCCGGACACGGAGGTGTCGAATGTGGAGCCGTCGCTCAGCTCCACGGAGAATGCCGGCAGGGTGTCGCCCACCTGCACATACACTTCGCCCGTGGGGGCATCGTCGGTGATGCACGACAGGCACAGGAGGCAAGTCATCAGTGAGAAAACGAAATGTGTCATGGGGATAGTTTGATGGAGTTTTAAAGAAAAACGAGGAGAACCGCCCTTTCCGAAAGGGCAGGGTTCTCCTCGTTCAGACGGACTGCGTTGCAGCCTCTTTCATGTTACTTCTTCTTGTTGTCTTTCTCGATGTCAACCAGCTCAACTTCAAACACGAGTGTGGAGAAGGGCTTGATTTTACCGGTCTCACGTGCACCGTAGGCCAGCTCTTGCGGAATGAAGAGTTGCCACTTGGAGCCGACGGGCATCATTTGCAAGGCTTCACCCCAGCCTTTGATGACCTGGCCCACGCTGAAGGTGATGGGGTTCTTGCGTTTATAGGAGCTGTCGAATTCTGTGCCGTCAATCAACGTGCCTTTGTAGTGCACCTTCACTCTGGCTTCGGCTGAGGGTACTTCGCCCTTGCCTTCAACGAGCACTTTATATTGCAGTCCGCTAGGAGTGGTCTGCACTCCTTCCTTGGTCTGGTTCTCGACAAGGAACTTTTCGTTCTCAGCCTTATATTCGGCATAGGTCTCTGCCAGATATTCAGCCTTGATGCGGTCCATGTTGTTCTCCAGATAGTTTCTGGCACTGTCCATGCTCATGACTGTTTTTTCTCCCATGGCTTCGGCAATGAATGCAGAGAGGAAGTTGTTGTCGTTTGCCACTTGCACGGAGTCGTTTCCGGTAAGGTCGACGTTGAAACGTTCCATCATGCTCTTCAGCTGCTGGCCAATCTGCACACCGGTGAAATAAGCCTTCTGCTGTTTGTCGTCCGCAGCCTTGATGCCCGTCTTCAATCCTCTTATGAAGTCTTTCATCTGTGATGAATCAATGCCCATTTGTTGTTCCAGATAGGGGCGCAGGCCTCTTGTGTTGGCCAATCCCATAGCATACGAGAGCGTGTCCACGCTCGATTTGAATGTCGGCTGCGGTGCATTGCTTCCGCAAGAAGCGAAGAAAGCGGCCGCAGCTACCAGCGTAATACCTAGTTTTTTCATTTGCTTTTATGATTTATAGATTATAGAAAAGTTTTAGTTAAAGCACTTCCAGCAACTCCACCTCAAAAATCAGTGTGCTGTGAGGAGGAATCATCTCGCCGGCCCCCGAAGCTCCGTAGGCCAGTTCGGAAGGGATGTAGAGTTTCCATTTGGCACCCTCGCTCATCAGCTGGAGTGCTTCCACCCATCCCTTGATGACCTGGTTCACCCCGAACACGGCCGGTTGTCCGCGTTGGATGGAGCTGTCAAACAGCGTGCCGTCAATCAGCGTACCTTCGTAATGGCAGCGCACCTGGTCGGTGGCTTTCGGGTGCTTGCCGTTTCCTTCACGGATGACTTCATATTGCAATCCGCTGGGTAATACTTTTATATTGGGGTTCTTTTTGTTTTCCTCAAGAAACGCTTTTCCTTTTTCAATGTTTGCCGCATTGGTGCGTGCCTCAAGTTTTTCAAAGTATTCATTGACAATTTGGCGGGCTTCCGTATGTGAGATGGCTGGAGTGGCTCCCGTAAGCACATCCTTGACGGCTTGTGCAAAATCTTCCACGTTCAGGTCGTTAGCCCCCATGCTGCGGAGATTCTGCCCGATGCCCAAACCAATGGAATAGCTGAATTTATCCATGTTCAAGATAGTTAATTATTAATTGTTAATTCATTAATGTTCGAAACGCTGCAAAGGTAGCTGAATATTTGTATGGAATATGGCCTGCATTGTCGTTTTTTGCATAAATTTGCCTTATAGCCTTAAAATAAGAGGAGGAAAGACAATGAAAAAACAGAAAATCGTGATACTCACCGGAGCCGGCATGAGTGCAGAGAGCGGCATTAAGACCTTTCGCGATGCCGGCGGACTGTGGGAAAACTATCCCGTGCAACAGGTGGCCAGCATTGAAGGTTATGAGGAAAATCCGCAACTGGTACTCGACTTCTATAATGCACGGCGCAATGAACTGCTCCGCACGAAGCCTAACCACGGTCATTTCATGGTGGCCGAGCTGGAGAAACATTTCGATGTCACCGTCGTGACCCAAAACGTAGACAATCTGCACGAACAAGCCGGCAGCTCTCATGTCATCCATCTGCATGGCGAACTGATGAAGGCCACATCGAGCCGAGACCCGAACAACCCTGCCTGCATCTGCAACCTGTCGCCCGACCATCCGGACATACATTTGGGCGACAAAGCTGCCGACGGTTCCCAGCTACGGCCCTACATCGTGTGGTTCGGCGAAGCGGTACCCAAATTTGAAGAAGCTGTCCGCGAAGCCGAAACGGCCGACATCTTCATCATTATTGGCACCTCCATGCAAGTCTATCCCGCTGCCGGACTCATCAGTTACATCCGGCACGGCGTCCCCGTCTATGTCATCGACCCAAAGGCCGTACCTGTCAGTTGCGCATCTAAGGTGCACACCATCACCAAGGGAGCTTCGGAAGGCATGGATGAACTATTTAAAATCTTGTTAACAAAATGAGCATCTTTAGAAAGTATTTGTTTCCTTTGTTGAGTACATAATTAAAACGATTACAAACTCTTTAAGACACTAACTTATGAAAAAGTACATCTGCACAGTATGCGATTGGGTCTATGACCCTGAAATTGGAGACCCTGAGGGCGGCATCGCTCCGGGCACAGCATTCGAAGACATACCTGAAGACTGGGTTTGTCCACTTTGCGGAGTCGGCAAAGAAGACTTCGAGGAAGTAAAAGAATAAATATAAACGGATAAGAAAAGGACGCACAAACAAACGAATGTGCGTCCTTTTTTTGTCCACCTGACAACCGGTCATAAAAAAGCCTGCAAAAGCAGGCTTTCATGCGCTTCAAGATGGGCTTGAACCAACGACCCCCTGATTAACAGTCAGGTGCTCT
>CAZOKL010000042.1:0-17793 GCA_964580305.1 uncultured Bacteroides sp. | reverse complement strand
CCCAAGAGGTTACGACAGAAACGAATCGCTATTTTTACAAGAAAAAGGAACTCTATGACAATGGCTACCTCAAGGAGGCTACAGGAAATGGTGACATTGATATAAGTGCTTTGAATGATGAAGGCATACATCCGATTCAAACTGATGACAATGAACCGATAAAAGGTGAAGTTTTCAAAATGAATTTTGCAGACAAGGCAAATACGCTTTCTGCTTTTGAGAATAAATGGCTGCCTATCCCATATTTTTTCAGGCGAAGTGCTACAAAATTCAAGTTCGGCGCTTTAAATTGGAGCCGTTTTAAGTTGGTGCCACTACAGTCTGATGATGATTCAAAGAAATTGTATCAGGTTCTTTTAGCTTTTGATACTCGCACTACAGAGTCTTCGGATAAATATGCTGAATGTCCAATGTTTCCTGATCAGTTTACAACTGAGATGAACTTTGACGTGTGTGACCATGAGTTCCTGCTAATGGATTATTGTTCACCAAGACAGGAATGGGAGTACATCAACAACTATCTCTTTAAGTTGGTTCACCCTGATGTGGCCTCAGTTGGTCGTATTCGTGTTGGTCGGAAACTAAGTTATGTGGCATCATATTATCTGTTGATTGATTATATAGCCCAGAAGCATCTTTTCCCCAAGGTGAAACTGTACAAAAACAATGATGTCGTCACCAAAGATGTTGACATGGTGGTTGATATTGGCAATTCACGAACAACAGCTTTGCTTGTTGAAGACAATACCAATTTTAATCAGGTTAACCATCTGGAATTATTGGACTATACGAACATCCTTCATGAAGGATCTGCAGGGTATGCGTTAAATGGTTATAAGGAACCGTTCGATATGCGATTAGCGTTTCGCAAAGTTGACATCGGCAACTTTGGTATTCAAGGTAGCCGTCAGTTTGTATATCCAAGTTATGTTCGTTTGGGCAAAGAAGCTAACTATCTTATCCATCGTGCAACAGAAATAGATGGTAGTCAAGAAAAATTGTCCACTTTGTCCAGTCCTAAAAGATATCTATGGGATGGCCGTAAAAATAAAGAGGAATGGAAATTCATGGTTCTTGATGGGGAAAAGGACAACCATATCCTTAACATACCTGGTATAAGTGAGCACATCCAAAGTGATGGCAGATTAGCTGAGAAAGGAAAAGGTGGACAATCTTATCATTATTCAAGACGTTCGCTTATGACGTTCGCTTTCTTGGAAATGATTGTTCAAGCTCAGACGCAAATAAATAGCGACAAGTATCGTACCGACCGTGGAGATAAGTCTATGCCACGCAAAGTTCGCCGGATTGTTGTAACATGTCCGACAGCAATGTCAAAGCTAGAACGGGAGGCCTTAGTTCGTTGTGCCAGTGATGCTGTAAAGCTACTCAATACGTTCAAGGGCGTTTCTGATAAGGTGGATATTGTTCCAGCGGCACCATCGTTTAAGGATACAGAGAGTAAATGGTACTATGATGAGGCAACATGCTCGCAATTAGTATATATATATGGAGAGGTCGGCTATAAATACAAAGGTTCATGCCAAGAGTTCTTCAACCTTTATGGCAAAAGACAAGATGGCGTAAATCAACCTGAATTAACTATAGGTTCCATAGATATAGGGGCTGGTACATCTGACCTGATGATAAGCAGATATAGTTATACGAAGGGCGATGTAACTACCATTACGCCAGACCCACTATTCTATGATAGCTATTATTATGCGGGAGACGAGATGCTGAATGAATTGATTAAAAAAGTCATGTTCTTCTCTCCTCAAAGCGCATTAAGAAAGCAGATGCGTGGGCTAAGTGAAGACTCCTATCGCCAGATCCTGCGTAATTTCTTTGGGCCAGATGCTAACGGACAGACTTTAGCAGACCGTCAGTTGCGACGTGATTTTAATATGCAGTATTCGATTCCTTTGATGAATCATTTTTTAGAACTGCTATCCAATGATGCCAGTGATTGTGTCGTAAGATTTTCAGAAGTCTTCTCCGACTGTCCACCGAATGATAGGGTTAAAGTTGGATTCCAAAAATTCTTTGGTTTTCAATTGGAAGATTTGGAATGGGTTTATGACAAAGAGTTCGTTTCAGAAGTAGTAGCAAGAGCATTTGAGCCATTGCTGAAGAAGATCGCTACAATTATGTATGCTTATAGCTGCGACATTGTGCTTCTATCAGGACGTCCCTCTTCGTTGTCACCTATACGAAATATCTTTCTTAAGTACTATGCAGTGTCTCCCAACAGGCTAATATTGCTGAACAACTATTATGTTGGTCATTGGTATCCGTTTGATGACAACACTGGCTATATAACTAATCCCAAGACAATAGTGGCTATGGGTGCTTTAGTAGGTTACTACGCGACATCGTTAGCCAATTTAGACAGATTTGTCATCGACAAGTCAAAACTTGACCATAACTTAAAATCAGTCATCAATTACATTGAGGCGACTAGAGAAGGGCAGCCGATAGAATATTTCCTTAAACCAGATAAAAACTCCGGTGAATTGATGGTAAGTTCATTACCGACAATGCTAAGTGTAAGGCAGATAGGCATCGATTCTTATCCATCGAGGAAGTTATATGTGATTGATTTCAATAGTTATAAGATTGCAGATAAGTTGTTGAGAAAGTCTATACAAGATGGCTGCCCAATGAACGATGTACAAGTTCTTGCGAAAGTCAAAGAATACATAGACGACTTAAAGCTGCGTATGCCATTCCATCTCTCTATCGAACGTGAGGAAGATGACAAAGAAACATTACGCATCTCCACTATAACGGATAAGGATGGCAATGATTTGGCCGACAATAACATAGAAATTAATATCCAAAGCTTAGGCGCAGACGAACGATATTGGTTGGATTCTGGCGCTTTTGAAATCCAATAATGTGATGTGACATGAAGCAAGATATATTTCGACAATTAGCAATCATAGAAAACTCCATTGCGTGGGCCGGTAAATTTGGCAAGGATACGTTCCCTGTCGAAGAACTGAAAGAATATCGTCGAAGACTCAAACGAATTTATTACGCGCTTGAGGAAAATTGCTCGGCAGCGGCTTATGGCGAAAGTCAAGTAGGTAAATCCTACTTAATGAGCAGCCTGTTGTCTGCGCCCAATGCTCCCTTTGTCATTACCAACAAGGGAAAGGAATATAGTTTTATTGACGAATTAAATCCTAGCGGTGGCAACACTTCAAAAACAGAATCAACAGGTGTCATAACACGATTCACTATAAACGATGACAACAATAAAATGAAAGATTATGTAAAGGTTCGCAATCTTTCTATCGCTGACATCGTGATGTTATTGGTCGATTCATATTTCAATGATTTGAAAATTTATGCCGAGACTGCATTATCTTCTGAGGAAATCAATAAGGAGCTAAGTGAATTGCATTCTTTGTGGCAAGGAAAAATGGCTGTAGTTCAAGATGATTTAACGGAGGATGACATTAAGGATATTTGCGATTATGTCAAAGATGTTTTAGGCTCAAATGCGCTTAATGTCATCAAATCAGATTTCAGAAAGATTATACCTTCGCGAATTAAATACATATCATGCGACAACTGGATTAAAGTGTTCTCGCTGTTATGGAATAAGAATCCGGAACTTAGCCGTTTGTTCACGGTTCTCATCAATGAATTTAAGCAACTTCGATTCAAGACTGAAGTTTACGTGCCTTTTGATGCCGTGTTGAGAGAAAAGGGAACACTTTTAAAAATAGAGTGGCTCGATTCTGTCTGTGGGCTTCAAAACGAAACCAAAGACGAACTTTTTACAGATGTTTATGACGTAGAAGGAAACCTCTTGGCTCAGAACTTCAAAAAAGCATCTCTGTCAGCTCTCATAGCAGAACTTACATTTGTTTTGCCAGAATCAATAGCAGGGAATCGCAAATTTTTGCGTAAACTTGATTTGCTTGATTTCCCAGGTGCACGCTCTCGAGAGAAATTTAAGGAGCAGGAAATCAGTACTGTACTACCAACAATTCTAAGACGCGGTAAGGTAGCATACTTGTTCCAGAAGTATTCTCGTTCACTGCGTATTAGTTCTGTATTATTTTGTCATCATAACGATCAGAAGAATGAACCTTCTTTAGGTGAGACTATCAATGATTGGATTGAATGCAATATCGGTAAAACTCCTGAAGAACGAACAGAAAACCTAGTTAGGACAAATGGTATTTCACCTTTGTTCTTTGTCGCCACGAAGTTCAATATAGAGTTAGAGAAGACCAAAAACGACACACGTTCAAACTTCGAACTTCTCAATGAACATTGGAAACGTTTTAAAACGGTTTTCCCAGAGATTATCAAACCTGCAACATGGTTTGACCATTGGGTTGTGAAAGGAGGTTTTTTCCGTAGTGAGGCATTTCAAAATATTTATCTGCTCCGTGATTTCTATTGGTCATGCAAGAATCAAGTCTTTGATGGTTATAAAGATGGCGAAGTAAAATCACCAGAAAAATCTGTCCACACCCACGAGGATTACCCTGAATATCTCAATGACCTCCAGCGGAGTTTCCTGCAAAACGATTTTGTAAAAAAGCATTTTGCGAATCCAGAACAAACTTGGAGCGAAGTCGCAACGATAAACAATGATGGATCAAAAGCCATTATCCGAGATTTAGATGCGATATCTGGTGTTTTAGAGTTGGCACGTCGTGAAAAGTATCTACAAGAGTTGGTTGGGATAAGAGATGAACTTCTTGCAAAGTTAAATACGTATTACGAGCCTGAGGATAAAGAACAAAATAATATCAGAACCAGAACTATAGCGGGTAATATTAGGCGTTCCTTGGATAGAAGTATTGGTACCCGTCCAGAAATTTTTGGAAGGATTATTGATCAACTGATGGTTCCTGTCAGCGACCTGCGTAAGATAGCATATGACATTGTAATCTTAAAGACGGAAACTCCCAAAGATTTTAATGAAATCATGCTTATCCGAACTATGGCTGGTATCAATCCGAATGATGATAAAGAAGGTAACATACAAAAATTGTGTGATTACTACGCCTGTGATATAAGCGTTCTAGAGGCTGATTTTGCGCAAAGCGGTTTTACTGTCGATGATGTCGTTTCGAATGAGTGTAATGTGGCAGCAACTGTTGCAGATGTCGTATCCAATAGTATTCTTGAATGCTGGTCTTCGTTTATCAATAAACAAACAGCAGGCTTGGAAAAGTACCTGCCCCATTCTGACGAAGTAGCATTTATGCTACAGACATTATGCAAACAACTCGGAGTGCGGAAAATCATCTCATCTAAAATCGATACATATTCACGTGTTTTCCCAGACAACGATCTCCCAAATGCAATTGCTGATTTTGCATCACTTACGTTGAATAACTTTGTAAGTACAGTGGGACGAGAGTATATGAAAGAATCTGATTTGCAAACAATCAGAGAAAAAGCGGAATCATGTCATCTTACAATTGATTTGTCCCCTGCCGCCAGCAGTGCTACTCATGGACAAATCGATTTGTTGGATGTCCTTACTGCTTTTGATGAAGCAACAGATCCGACTTCCGTTTCTATACAAACCTTGATGAAACTCCCATTTTGGGATAATTTCCAGCGATGGAAGAATCTATTGATAATAGGCCTTTTATGTTCGGCAGATGTTTCTCACTGTGACCCAATTGCTAATGAGACCATCAAGCAGATTATCGATGAATGTAAGTCTTTGTACAAAGCGAATTGAAAATGGCAGGAGCGACATTCTATAATAAGAAACATTTGTGTTACGTTGATGACACAGATTTTACGGACTATCAAGGCATAGGCTCTGATCCTCTTTATCGTAGATATGAGAGCGTTCAGAGTGTGGTAAAGAAACATATTGATGTATGTTATCAGTCTTTTTTTGCCACTCCATATTATGAAGATGGCCAAATCCATTGGTATGTAGATGAATGGAATGATTCTCCGGTTTGTTTCTCTGAATTAGTTGGAGAAGACAAAATTAAGTATGAAAGCATCAAAAATGAAACGGTCAGGCATTATAAGGAAGCATTAGCTCACCTATCTACCGATGAACTTCTGATATTATCGGGAGCCTTGAAATATATCAATGATGATTTCATATATTGTTACGATGAGAAAGTTGTTCTAATATGTTGGGGTATGCGTCCTGATACCTCTAAGTATGTAATTAATGGCGCATGGGTAAAAGATTTGAAGCGTGATGAAAAATTCAAAATACGCTTTGATGCTGGCCAACATGGAAGACTTAAGTATCCAGATCGTGCAGCCATAAATCGAAAGAAAGGCGACAAATTATCTAATCAAGATATACCAGAACTTATCGTTGACACTGACTATGAGTTAGTAGGTTGGAGTCCTTGTGATATACAAGGCTACGTGGTAAATGATGAGATTACATTCACTGCTTTATATAAGCAGGATGTACCCATTATCACACCTGGCGATATGTGTCACGTGACTTTTGTCTCCGACACAAATGGCGAAATCATAGGAGAAGCCTCTTTAACTTGCCCGAAGGGACATGTTTTATCTCCGTCAGAAATTCCTAATGTTCAGGCAAATCGCGGATATCGATTTAACGGGTGGAAGCCTTCAACAAATTCTCCAATAAATTCAGACACATTGTTTTCTGTCGATATAGTCCAAGATTTCGTAAAATGCAATTTTATTGCAGGGGAACATGGCACTTTACAAGGAAAGTCAGAATGGCTAAAGCCAATGGGGGCTGCGATGTTGTCAAACGAAGTTCCATCAGTAAAAGCTGATAAAGGATACAAATTTACAGGTTGGAATGAATCTCCGTTGAACTCATTAACCGAAGACAAAACCTTTATAGCCCAATACGAAAAGGACATTCCTTGGTATAAAAAGTTCTGGCTTTGGCTAACTGGTTTGTTTGCGGGCAAAGGGTGTTTAAAATGGTTATTGTGGCTATTACTTGCATTACTTTTATTGTGGCTTCTATCATGGCTGTTGAGGGGATGCGTCGGTTGTAGTGGGTACCATCATAGAGATGTCTTTGGCAACCCCGTATTGTCCGATGATTCTGTTGCCGTAGTGGATAGGATTACTGGAGCAGAGGGTAATGTTCGCGATGATAACGGACATGTTGGTAGTATTATTGATGACAATGGGAATCTACCAGAAAACGGTGTGGTATCACCAATCGTTGGAGATGACGGAGCTATACCGCCTGTCATTTCAAATCCGGGGACGCCAGACGTTATCGCTAATAGGTTGAACATTTACTTTGAAGATGAAAATGCCGATCTTGACAAATGGGCACATGACTTCAAAACAGCATACCCGTCAGAATCGTTTGCAATAATTGGCTATGATCCTAATGTTAAGATGATTCAGATTCAGATTCCGGAAAATCAACGGAATAAGGTTCGTGAAGAACTCAATACCAAAATACCAGGTCAGGACTTCTTCGTGGTAGATGAATCTATTATGGTGTTGCATGGTTTTGACAGCAAACAAAATGCCATACAAGAAAAGGGATGGCATCTAAAAGCAACTCACGTTCAGGAAGCATGGAAATATACCAAAGGGAAATCTGACATAGTTGTTGCTATTGTAGATGATGGTATAGACGTTGGACATACAATGTTCAAGGGGCGTTTCTATAAAGCATACAATGTATTTACACAGAATAGAACTCTCAGTGCAGGACAAGGACATGGGACACATGTGGCAGCTCTTGCAGTAGGCTCCAGCGAGCATTATAATGAAGGTGCTGCTGGCGTAGCTCCAAATTGCAAAATAATGCCCATACAGGTTTTCGACAATGGAATGTGTACATTCTCTTCTGTCGCAAGTGGAATTATGTATGCCATTCATAATGGTGCACAAGTTATCAACATTTCTATAGGCCCAAGTTTTGCAGGACTAGACCAATTGCCCATCGCTGCACAAAAACAAGTGGTGGAGCAATTTTTCAAAAATGAAGAACGTGTATATCGACATATCATCAAAAAAGCAAATGAGAAGAATGCCATCCTTATATTTGCTGCGGGGAATGACAATGTATTAACAGCAATCGCACCAGAATGTCGCGTGGCGAATAAGACTATCAATGTGGCTGCCTGTAATTCAAGTTATAAGGCCGCAGAATTTACGAACTATTCTCAGGGAACTAGCATCTCCGCACCAGGAGTTAACATATATAGCGCTTTCCCAACGAACAGCTATAAGATGTGCGATGGTACAAGTATGGCTGCTCCGATAGTCGCTGGTGCCGTTGCTTTGCTCAAATCTATTAATCCAGACCTAACGGCATCACAAATAATAGGAGTATTCCAAATGACAGGTAAAGAAACAGACAACTATATTCCACCGATGATTTTAATTGACAAGGCAATAGAATCCGTAAAGAGTGGGAATATACCTGATGGCCCTGTTGACAACGCGAACCGTATCGACAGTTCAAACTCGACAGCCCCCCAACCTGCTATAGGAGATGACGATTATTCATCACTTCGTGATATGCTTAATAAGCTGAAAGCTCAAAGGGATGCAATCAATAAACAAATTGATGAAATAGAACAGAAATTGAAATAAACAACGATGGAAACAAATAAATATTCTTGGAATCAAACTCTTAAATTCTCATGGGGGCACATAGTGGCTTTTGTGGGCTTGATATTCATTAGCTATGTGGTTTATATGGGGGATTTTTATCTAAATGGTGGTGATTTTAAGGCATCTGTCTTTAAGGTAGCAGCCATTGATATAGCCCTCCTTATAACATTCATTGGAGCTCAGATAACAAAAGGCGTTGATGAAAAATTCGACAGATCAATTATCATCGAACGTATTTTGATTTGTTTGTGCCCAATAGTATTTATATGGGCAATGATTCCATATAACCATTTTTGGGGCGTTTTTCATGACAGAGAGCAGATTGAGACCCAATTCAACAACTCGATTTTAGGGGCAAAACAGATGTTTGAGGATTACGACATATATGCTCATGACCGGATCGGAAAGTACGAACATGCCCTTTCAACAGTCATGCAGGAAAAGGCAGACCATCCTTCTACGTATTCAAAAGCTGGTTTTACTGGTTCTGATGACTATTTGAGGAAGCAGAATTATATTCGTACTTTGAAACTTCAATTGTTGTCTCAGAATACCGACAGCATAAAGACCGTTGCGATTGCATGGATTGATGAAGCAAACCAAGGAGCCAGTGTTTGGAATGCATTTCTTGTAGGTAATATTAAGCAAATAAAGGATGCCATTGCGTTGTGGCACTCTACATTGGTCTCATTTTCTACACCGGTTTTAAGCAATGAGAACGTCTTGAATACAAAAGTCGAATCATTCGACAAGGATGGTGCATCAATAAAAGTAGCAACATCTGGATTGGATGCACTAACCAAGATGTATGAGACTAAATCTAGTGTTCAAATAAATACAATAATTACAGGATTTGTCTTATTCCTGATGTTAATGTTCCCCTATTTCCTGCAAAAAAGGAACACTCGCGCCACGGGATTATATTTTTTAATTCCCGGTGTAAAAGCAAAGTCAAATATAAAACATGATAATTCGGCATCCTATCGTAAGATTCAAAATAAGGTTGATGAGGACCAAACGGTTATTACTGACCATTCCGAGTCTGATGGTGACGACATTTTCAGCGGAACTTTCTAAATACAACTATTATGCCTACAAAAAAGGAATTGTTGAAGAACATTCGAGAATATAGTCCGGAACAGATTGCCGATGCCATCCGGAACGGAGAGGTGTCTATATACGAGTTGACAAAAGAAACAGGTGGTGCCTTTACACCACTACTAAAAAAGCAGGTTAAAGCAATACTAGACGCTCCCACACCATCGGCTGATAACAAGTCGAAAGAAGTCGTTTCTGCAAAAGAAACTTCTTCAGATGCAGACGTTACGACTACGGCAGTACAGCCTATGCCGGAAATTCCAGTTGTTTCTTTGTCTGATGCTACTACGGACACACCAAATCCTCTCTCATCAGAAGCGGAGACAACAAAGCCCAATGAAGACGACATAGAACCTACGCCAAGAATGTTTAGCCGGCCATTTTCTTTTGATGGCAGGATACGAAGGCTTGAATATGGAATATCTATGATTATTTGCTTCTTTATAAACGTTATCATGCAGGCAATATTGGAGTCTAGTACAAATTCGGATTCTGCAGCAGGCATGTTATTGTTATATTTCATTCTGCTCATTCCTTATTGTTGGTTTGCATGGGCACAAGGAGCAAAACGTTGCCACGACCGAGGAAACTCTGGCTGGTACCAAATAATCCCATTCTATTGCATCGTACTTTTGTTTGGCGATGGTGAAAAAGGAACAAACTCTTATGGGGTAAGTCCCAAATAAATCTTGATATGAAGAAACAGAATATATTAGACAACGTAGATCAATATCAACCCGATCAACTTGTTGATTTTATTAGACAAGGCATTGTGACGTTTGAAGAATTGGTCTCAGAGACAGATGGCCAATTTGATGCTTCCAAACGGCAGGAAGTAAAGAGGCTATTAAAGACGGGGGACGCAGATGCCTGGGGCGCTGCGAAACGAAGTCGCACTTTGGACGCTATCCAGAAATATCTCGACATGTTCCCAGAGGGTCAGTTCCGGGATGAAGCACGATTCCTAAAATCCGAGATTGAAGACGAAAGTTCTAAACAAGCTCAAAAAGATAGCGATGATGACTTGTGGGCTTCTGTAGACCGTTCATCGAAAGAAGCATTGCAGTCTTTTATACGCAATAATCCAGGCAATAGCCATGTTAACGAGGCGACAACTCTCATTAATCAGATTCTCATGGATGAAATTATGGGAGTAGATGCAGAAACGTTGGTGAGTCAAATCAGACAATATCAGACGGATAAAACCTTGACTCCAGAAATGAAAGACAACAATATCATTTCTGAGATTCAACGTTTCCTTAGAGAGAGGAAAATTTCCAAGAAAGATTTTTTGGAAAAGTTAGATGAGGATCACAATCTGTTAAGTGCAAGTGTAGTAAAGCGCCTCATAAACTCTGGCGATATCGCAGTGGGCGATTTGTTAGCCATTGGCATTGATAGGTTGTTTATTCAGAAAATGTTCAATGGTGAAAGCGCACAAACATTCGCAACTCCAGAGAAGCTGGACAAGATTCACAAACAATCAACAGAAGTTTATTTTTGGGGAATACCTTCTTCTGGCAAGAGTTGTGCTTTAGGTGCAATACTCAGTGTTGCAGCCAGTGGCCGTGTAGCCAAGTCTATGGATCCTGATACAGGTTCACAAGGATATGGGTATATGACCAAACTCATCAACTTGTTTCAAAATGGAGAAGTCGGAACTCTTATGCAAGGCACTGGTGTGGAGGATTTCTATGAAATGGGATTTGATTTAGTCGATCAGGATGGTAAAATCCATCCCATAACCTGCATTGACATGGCAGGAGAACTGATGCGTTGTATGTATAAGGCTAATGCAGGAGATACCATGTCTGAAACGGATGAGGTAATGCTTGATACATTAACACGTGTTCTTATAGACAACCGTTCAACCAGTCGAAAGATGCACATATTTGTTATTGAATATGGCGCAGAAGATAGGCTTTATGAAGGACTTCCACAAAGAGTTTATCTTGACGGAGCTCTTTCATATATAAAGAATACGGGTATCTTTAAGAAAGATACAGATGCCATCTATATAATGATAACCAAGGCAGATAAGGTTAAGAACGCTTCTAAAGATGTGTTTACGCAATACATAAACGAGAAGTATCTTGGTTTTTTCAATGGTCTTGAACAAATCTGTAAAGACAATGAGATAAATAAGGGCCGAGTGGAAAAAATAGCTTTTTCCTTGGGAGAAGTTTGCTTCCAGAACTATTGCCGGTTCAATTCACGCCCTGCAGAAAATGTCGTGAACATGATTTTGCAACGTTCAGCAAGTTTCCGTGGTGGCAAACGCGGATGGTTTGAAAAAACATTTAGAGGCTAATATATGAAGTTAGGTCTAATAATTAAAATCACTAATGGCGGTGAACAGGAAGCCTATGCCATTAACAGAAATGAGACATGGGTAAGATTCGCAAGTGATGCCCGTTCTCTAATAAAGGAACTGACCAATTTCGATGGCACAGGGAAATCTGTACATTTCCTTAAGTTCATCGGTCAACTGGGATATTTTATATGTGTGGTAAAAGCACGTCCTGCTGGCAGTGGTAGAGACTGGGACAACACTGCAGCTTGGATTTATGTTCCAGCCAATGTGGACATTAGCGGAAAAGAGGAAGAATCTGTTATCCGCATAGTAGAGAATGCTATTTCGGGCGAAAAAGAGATCGATAAGCTCTCTCTCGAGAATGAGTTTTCGAAAGACTTTGTAGAGAAAGATGTCTTGTTCACTCCAATCTGCGGAATTACATCTCAATCCGATGGTAGTGTGGCCGCTCGTTTTTATGGACGAGGGACAGACTATATACTAACAGAATTCTTGGGCAATAGCGTGGGACACCCTGATTATAAAAAATATCGGGCAATATTCCTGCTTGATAAGGGGCAGGGCATCTCTATGAGTAATAATAATATACTTAATATCAAATCTCGACTTGAGATTTGCTATGTTAAGCCACCTGTGTGCAAAGGTTTTACGCCATACCTTCCCCGCAACGTTGTTTTTAACAAACCAATAGAGGTTTATGTGGGTCAATCGCTAACAATAACCTGGGCGCGGCATGGATTTAAGGCTGTTCAAAAGTCATGCACGGTATCACCAGATGACAATGGGAATACGTTGTCTTCGCTGTTGATTTCGCCTATGGAATATATAAGAATCATTCCTGTTAGCACTATTCAGATTACCGATACGCACTATGAGAAAGTCAGTGGTTGTGAATTGCGTATTAACGGCAAACTTGTCAATGGGGAATATATAGAAATCCCAGATGCATCTTATGAAGACTACTGTGATATAAAAGTAACCAAGCAAGGATATTCTCCCTACTCAGAGAAAGTGAACTTTGCACGCGAGAAACAAATATCAGTAACATTGCGCCCTCAGAAACATTTCTATGAGTTCTCAATCCCATGCTATAACGGGAAAGAACATATCGGCGATGCTATATTAACCCTTGAGAGTGAACATCACATCCAAAAGTCTCCAGTGGAAGGATATTCACTCATGGATGAGAGGGTGAATGAAGGTGAAGGTAGCAACAACAGGCTGAAGAAAAGTATGTGGGAACCGATTAAACATTTCTGCTATGGGTTCCTCTCGTGCATTATTATCCTGCTTCTTTATGCAGGGTGGACTGCATTGGGCGATTATGAGTTTTCTTTCGGTTGGCCTCCTCCTTTCAAAACTGTAAAGCGATCACAATGCACTCCATCCGTCGTAGAGAATGATAATCAAAACAATGTTGATATACAGAATAAGAACACTAATTCTGATGAAAAGGCTATTGCATACCTAAACGGAGCAACAACATGGAATAAAGATAGCCTCAATCAGTACCCATTGTTAGATGGTCTATTCGATGATTTGAATGAGATGAATCTTGAGAAGCTCAGCCAAGAGTGGAAAGACAAACTGAAATCGGTAGTCAATTTCTCCAAAATTGCGTCTAATGCCTCCATGGCTATAGATAATAATTGGAACGTAAAACAGGGGAAACATGCTCCGACCTATAACACTCCCGAAGATAAACTAATCAATGTTCTAGGATATATAGATTGGTTGTCAAAAGACCAGACACCTGCCACGACAACACATTCTTCTGGGAATAATATTAGTGGAAAATCAAATGTGCCGAACGGCAGTAAGAATGCATCGAGTAGTTCAACTACGCCAGCAGAAACGACTAACCATAAAAATAAGAAAGGAGATTTACGATGAAGACATCAATAAAGATAATAATTCTTCTGTTGGCAATAACCTGCGCCATAGGTGGGGTAATGGTGTATGCAAAGACGAAAGTTGCACCCCCCGTATCTCTCAAGCAGGTAGATCAATACTCACAAGACATACACTCAATGTCTGCAGCTTTATCTAAGGCAGGATATGCAGCAAGAGAAGATTCTATATACTTTGATGCTATAAATCGGATCCAGATTTTTTCATCAGAGGAAAAATTGTCAAACACGGAATCTGACAAGCGGACTGATGAGATTGTGAATCGCTATACACCATTATTCATCTCTCATTGTTTTGCTAGTTTTGGCCGATCGGATTGGAATGACTCAGAACACAATTACATGCTTTCCCAGATAACAAATCTGAAGAATATAAAGCATAGCGATAAAAGTTCCGTTTTGTCAAAGCAATTCGTGGACTCACTTAATATGGTCTTGCAAATTATAAGTGACTATCGAGATGCTCGGAGAGTCAGCCGGAGTACTTCTTTTACTGGAATAGCGAATGCTCAATCCACTATCAGTAAGGCCCGCTCATATGCGAACCATCCGTATTTGTCTAATTGCAGGACTTTGCTTAATGATTTGAACACGGTTCGTTCAAATATAGCACAATCGCACTATAATTACATTTCCGCGCAAGTCGAGAGGTTAGCGAATTATCGTTCCTATAGCCAAAGCTATTACGAGAACACGTTGATTCCACAGGTTGATGCCGCAGTAACAGAGTACGATAATAAAGCTGCTGCATTATATGGTTCAAAGAAGAATGTTAATGATTTATGGACGCGGGCAAGAAATTACTATGATCGCGCCATGATGTACTACAATCCAAATAACTAATTCATATGAAACGTATTGCTTGGATGCTCTGCCTCGTAATAGTTGGCCTAACAGCACGAGCCCAAGAAGTGGAAACATCTGCGAATGACACAATCTGTGTCCAAAGCATAGATGCACCTATAATGAAGCCAGATACAGTTACATTATATATTGAGGCAAAGAAGTCCATAGATTCTTTAACTGTAGCAAACAAAGAGCTTAAAAGCGCTATAGATGCATTAAGGGCAGACTCTTTGTTAAAAGCATCACAAATTGCACATGAAAATGAGATTAGTTCTAACTTACAGAAGCACATCTTATCAGTTGACACTACTTTAATTTCATTGTCTTCCAGTTATCTTTATGTGCCATATGATGCGTATTGTGTTAAAAAGATGGCCATACCTGGTTTCGAAAAAGTCTATTCAAGGGAATTAAGAGAAAAGTATTCTATAAGGTTATCATTGTTGAGAAACTACCAATCTCATATTGTGTCGATGGTTTCTTTCTTAAAAAGCATAGGAACTGAACTCAAAAAGCCCTTTGTGAAATCTGGCGAAGAATTTATTGAGTCCTTAAAAGGACAACCTTTTTACATGGACTATATGAGGATGGACGATTATGAGGATACCTACTTGGGAGGTAAAATTAAACTGGTAATACAACGACTTAAACAACATGGCAATTCGTCAAAGGCATCATTTGATGATATCATCGAGGATTTGGAGAATTGCTTAAAAACGGAGAACGATTTGTGATGAGAACAGCAGCTATAATATCAATGGTACTTGCCTTCTTCTTTTGTGTATGCCATGAGGCTGAGGCTCAATCCTTAACGAACTATGTGAAAAAGCGCAAGGCAGAAATTGCTGAAATGCAACGCATAGAAAAGGAGCGGTATGAGGCAGCTGTAACCAAAGGAACTTTGGCAGCTCTCCAGGATTTCCTTAAACAATATCCTGATGGGAAATATTCGCAAGATATCAACAATCGCATTGCAGATTATTCCCTTTGGGAAGAGACAAGACGCACAAACACCATACAAGCCTACAAACGATACCTATTGACATCACAGTTTAAAATCTTCTCAACAGAAGCAAATGCTGCAATAGAAGACCTTCAATCTATAGACGAATGGCAACGGCTAAAATCAAGCAAATCATTGACCGAGGTAGAAAACTTTATCGAGAAGCATCCCAAATCGTCAGTATTGGCAGAGGTTAGGAAGAAGGTCCATGAACTTAAAGGCGTTCAGTACTATAATAACAACGACCTCTTAAAGGCATACAACGAATTTAATGAGGCCGGTGGCAAGTATTTAATAGACAATTCAAATCGTGGAGCATATGACAAGTGTGTTGAATATCACGACTTTTGGCTCTTGAACGCAAATTCAAAACAGGAAAGTCTCATGTCATTTTTGACAAGGTATCCCAATAGTGAGTATGCTTCACAGGTGTCCAACTGGGTTGCCTTATCTAAAGCCAAAGACTTCTCCATGTTTACAACTGAGACATCATGTAATGCCGCTTTGTCTTATGCCCGTGATGAAGCTACGCGAATCAAAGTAAAAGATATATATGCAGCAAAACAAAGGGAGTATGCCCAGTACAAAAAACAGCAACGTGCCGCAAGAAGGCGAGCTAATGGTGGCATTTTCAACTTTGGATTAGAACTTACAGATATTGCATTTATTCCGAGTCCTTATGATGACACAGACTCTGATTTTGACATGGTTATGTATTGGAACGTTGGAGCCAGCGTGAAAATCGGGAATTACAGAAGTCCTGTACAATTGGAGTTTGGTATCAAACCTGGTCTCTCGATTTATACATTGTGGTATGGGAGTAACGATGAGACCAAGAGCTCTTTTCATATGCCAGTCTACGCTAGATTAAAAATCAACCTATTTAGTGCTGGATCTTCTTCTAAATTTTATATTGATGGCGTTGGGTTGTACAATGCTGTAAGAGATGAAGACATTGAAGCAGAGGGAGCATGGCAAGTCGGGTTTGGAGTGGCGTGGCACCATTGGGACTGGAGAATTCTGTATTACAAACAGGATTTTGACAATGATTTCTATAGAGAGAACTATAGTAAAGACAAAATGATAGGATGTTCAATCTATTATTATTTCTAAAGATGGATAAGGCTAAGTTTAATGTATTCAGCGTGTTGATGGGGCTATTCCTGTTGACGCTTATATCATGTGTAAATCCGGGGAAGTCATCACGTGATTTGACTGCTATTCAAACTGAGTTAGATGAGTTGCAAAGGAAGCTACCTATACATATTCCAAACACACCACTTGTTATGAAGAGTGTGGTTCTAGAAGATGATATCGTCACATATACGGTTGAGCTAACTTCCTCGTTTGAAGAGTTCTTCTCTATGACAGAAAAAGACGCGAACTCTGACAGAAATATCGCTCGCATGATTAATTCTGTTGGCAAGCGAGCTGTTACACAACTTATAGACAACGAGCTGGGATTGCGTTATATCTATTTGGATAATGAAACTGGAGATACGCTTTTGACAATCAGTGTAGATGCAGAACGCATGGCTCAAATAAAGAAACAACTTGATGAAGGAAGCATCGAACCATATACTACAAAAGAGCTATTGCAAATGGAAATCGACCAATATGATTTTCCTTGCGATATTGGGGACGGCGTTTGGTTAACGGATGGATATATTCGTGGCAACAATGTGTATTATGAGGCAACTTTAGAATCAGATATAACGTCAGATGATTTAACTTATAGTGACTTGCAAGAAATGAAACGAGACTGCATCTCCGGCATAGAAGAGACCTTAGTGCGTTTTCAAAAGCAAGGTTTCTACAAGGAGAACATACATCTAATATATATATACAAGAATAACAATGGCGAAGAATTTGCTCGAATAGACCTGTCGCCTGACGATTTGTTTGGCAATTAAGTTCAATGGCCATAGAGGAAAAACTATAAAAGAATAAATTCCTGAAGGATTTGAAGTGCGTTTATCAGGCTGTAAATAAAGAGTCTGCAGAAAATGAGCTTCTCAAGTTGGAAGAGA
>CAZOKL010000041.1:13926-18412 GCA_964580305.1 uncultured Bacteroides sp. | reverse complement strand
ATACACCGGCACCTTCGAGGGCGGTGACCATACCATTACGGGGCTGACCGTCAACCAAAGTGAAACAGACTGTGTGGGGCTGATTGGCTACCTCCGTTCCGGTGGCAAGGTGCAGAACCTGACGCTGGAGAAGATGAATATAACTGGCGACTCCTATGTCGGCGGTGTGGTGGGATGGAACTCCGGCATCGTGACTGCCTGCACCTCCTCGGGCATCGTCTCGGGCATCGACTCCTACTCCTATGCCGGCGGTGTGGTGGGATGCAACTCCGGCACCGTGACTGCCTGCACCTCCTCGGGCATCGTCTCGGGCATCGACTCCTACTCCTGTGTCGGCGGTGTGGTGGGATGGAACGGCGAAGACAGCATCGTGACTGCCTGCACCTCCTCGGGCACCGTTTCTGGCGACTCTTGTGTCGGCGGCGTGGTGGGAGAGAACTGGTGGTACGGCATCGTGACCGCCTGCTACTGGAGCGGCTATGAGGGCGATGGTATTGGCGACATTATCGACGGCACCGTCGATGTCACGAAGGTGGACGGCAACATCGTTACCTGGGAGACGGCCGTTGATGGCATGAACAGTGCCATCGGCACGAGCGACTGGAAGTACGTACTCACCGGCAGCCTGCCCACGCTGACGAAGAACGAATAACCAACTCGGGCGGGATTCCGATCCCGCCCACAACCGGCAAGCATATTAGGGCTGACTTCATTTGCGAGGTCAGCCCTAATTTTATAACCTTGAAAAATTTTATCGGACAGTAATAATAAAAAATGGACGCCGCTATCTTCACAGACAGCGGCGTCCCACAATTTATGTTATGCCGTAATATAAAAAAGCGTTCTAGTCTTTCAGCTTGGCCTTGATGAATTCACGGTTCAGACGGGCAATGTTGCTGATGGAAACACACTTCGGACACTCGGCCTCACAGGCACGCGTGTTGGTGCAGTTTCCGAATCCCAGCTCGTCCATCTTGGCAAGCATGGCTTTGGCGCGGCGTGCAGCTTCGGGTTTGCCTTGCGGCAGGAGTGCCAGCTGGCTGACCTTGGCTGAAACGAACAGCATGGCCGAACCGTTCTTGCAGGCAGCCACACAAGCTCCGCATCCGATGCACGATGCAGCGTCCATGGCTTCGTCGGCATCCGTCTTCGGGATGAGGATGGCGTTGGCATCTTGCGGGGCACCGGTGTTGACGCTCACATATCCGCCAGCCTGCATGATTTTGTCGTATGCCGAGCGGTCGACCATCAAGTCTTTGATGACGGGGAATCCGGCTGAACGCCAAGGCTCCACGGTGATGGTGTCACCATCGTTAAAGCGGCGCATGTAGATTTGACAGGTGGTGGCTCCGGTGGCCGGCCCGTGCGGATGTCCGTTGATGTAGAGCGAACACATTCCGCAGATGCCCTCGCGGCAGTCATGGTCAAACACGATAGGCTCTTTGCCTTCGCTGATGAGTTGTTCGTTCAGGATGTCCAGCATTTCCAGAAAAGAGGTATCGCCCGGGATGTCCTTCATCTGGAACGTATCAAAATGACCTTTCTCTTTCGGTCCGTTTTGACGCCAAATCTTTAATGTAAATGATATATTCTTGTCCATTTTCTTGATTCTTTAATTGTTCAACTTCCCGATAGATTAGCTCTTATAGTTACGAGTCTGTACTTTGATGGCCTCATACACCAGCGGCTCCTTGTAGAGCACGGGGGCTTTGTCGTCCGAACCCTGGTATTCCCAGCAAGCCACATAGAAGTAGTGTTCGTCATCACGCTTGGCTTCGCCTTCCTCGGTCTGATATTCCTCACGGAAGTGTCCGCCACAGCTCTCGTTACGGTTGAGCGCATCATAGGCGATGAGTTCACCCATGGTGATGAAGTCGTTCAGGCGGATGGCCTTGTCGAGCTCGACGTTCATGCCCTCCTTCGAGCCGGGGATGAACAGCTCTGTCTCGAATTCCTTGCGTATTTCCTTCAGCTTGGCCAAGCCTGTCTTCAAGCCCTCAGCCGTACGCCCCATGCCGACATATTCCCACATCACGTGTCCCAGTTCTTTATGAATGGAGTCGACAGATTTCTTGCCTTTGATGTTCATTAAGTGATCGATTTTTGCACGGACGGCGTTCTCTGCCTCTTCAAATTCGGGCAAGTCGGTCGAGAAGCGGGGAACGGTGATTTGGTCAGCCAGATAGTTCTGAATGGTGTAGGGAAGCACGAAGTAGCCGTCGGCCAGGCCCTGCATCAGTGCAGAAGCTCCCAGACGGTTTGCACCGTGATCGGAGAAGTTGCACTCACCAATGGCGAAGAGGCCCTTGATGGTGGTCTGTAATTCATAGTCAACCCAGATGCCTCCCATCGTGTAGTGGATGGCCGGATAAATCATCATGGGGTTGTAATATTTCACACCGTTGATTTCGTTTGCCAGTTTGCCCGGGTTCACGTCGGTGATTTCTTCATACATGTCGAAAAGGTTACCGTAGCGTTGGCGGACAACGTCGATGCCCAGACGTTCGATACATTCAGAGAAGTCGAGATATACGGCGAGCCCGGTGTTGTTCACACCGTAGCCGGCGTCGCAACGCTCCTTGGCGGCACGTGAAGCCACGTCACGCGGCACGAGGTTACCGAAAGCCGGATAGCGGCGTTCCAGGTAGTAGTCGCGCTCTTCCTCAGGGATGTCGGTCGGCTTCTTGGTGCCGGCTTGCAGTGCTTTGGCATCTTCGAGTTTCTTGGGTACCCAGATGCGTCCGTCATTGCGGAGCGACTCAGACATCAGTGTCAGTTTTGACTGCTTGTCACCATGTACGGGGATGCAAGTGGGATGAATCTGCACGTATGCCGGATTGGCAAACAAGGCCCCTTTGCGGTAGCAAGCCATGGCAGCCGAGCAGTTGCATGCCATCGCGTTTGTGGAGAGGAAGTAGGTGTTGCCATAACCGCCCGTGGCGATGACCACGGCATGAGCAGCAAAGCGTTCGAGTTTTCCGGTCACAAGGTTCTTTGCAATGATGCCGCGGGCACGTCCGTCAATGATGACGATGTCTTGCATCTCATAGCGTGTGTAAAGTTTCACCGTGCCGACATGTACTTGGCGGCTCAGTGCAGAGTAGGCACCCAGCAACAACTGTTGGCCTGTCTGTCCTTTAGCATAGAATGTACGTGACACCTGTGCACCGCCGAACGAACGGTTGGCTAGAGTGCCTCCGTATTCACGAGCGAAGGGGACGCCTTGGGCCACGCACTGATCGATGATGTTGTTCGACACTTCAGCCAGACGGTAGACATTGGCTTCACGAGCACGATAGTCACCGCCTTTCACAGTGTCGTAGAAGAGGCGATAGATTGAGTCACCGTCGTTCTGGTAATTCTTGGCAGCGTTGATACCGCCTTGCGCTGCGATGGAGTGTGCGCGGCGTGGGGAGTCTTGGATACAGAAGTTGAACACCTTGAAGCCCATCTCGCCAAGTGAGGCGGCAGCCGAGGCTCCGGCCAGACCCGTACCCACGACGATGATGTCAAGACGGCGCTTGTTGGCGGGGTTCACCAGTTTCTGGTGAGCTTTATAGTTGGTCCACTTTTCAGCTATCGGGCCTTCGGGAATTTTTGAATTTATAGTAGCCATATATCTATAATCTATTTAAAAGGTTTTAAAACAATGATGTTAGCAGCAGAGCGATTTGAAGAAGTAAACCACTACCACCAGGGCGAAGCCGAGGACGATGAGTGTGGAATAAACATTGCTAATGACTCTCCAGCGAGTGAACCAGATGTTGTTGTTCCAGCCGAAGGTCTGCATCGCACTCCAGAATCCGTGGGTGAGGTGAAACCACAAAGCCAGGAGCCACACCAGGTAGATGATGACATACACCGGCGAGGAGAAGGTGTAGGCGATGTAGGCAGCTCCGTCGGTCGGACCGAACTCGCCCAAGTAATGGTCGCCGATGATTTCGGCAAACTGCATTTTGTACCAGAAGTTGGCAAAGTGGAGCAAGAGTCCCAAGATGACCACCAAGCCCAGCACGAGCATGTTCTGTGAAGCCCATTCCACGGTCTTGGGTTTCTCCGATACGGCATAACGTTCGTTGCCGCGTGCCTTTCTGTTCAACATCGTCAGCCAGAATGCATAGATGATGTGAATCACGAAGAGAGCGGCCAGCGCCACCGTTGCCACCAGTGCATACCAGTTGGCTCCCAGGAATTCACACACCATGTTGTAAGCATCTTCAGAGAAGAGTGCCACAAGGTTCATCGACATGTGAAATGTTAGAAACAGGATAAGGGCGACTCCGGTAACGCTCATCACCACTTTCCTTCCAATAGATGAATTACTTAACCACATAAATGAATGAATTAGATTATTTATTTTATTTGAATTATGATTTCTTGGCTACAATCACCTTGCAAAGGTAAGAGAAATAGCTTGATAGGACAAAAAGAATTAAGGAAATATTTCTGTAATGTGTTCAGGAAAAGGAAGAGGACAGAAAAGCAG
>CAZOKL010000041.1:0-13826 GCA_964580305.1 uncultured Bacteroides sp. | reverse complement strand
TTTTTCATGGAGGAACATGAATAATAATAAGAACGAAGGATGAAGAACCGGCATTGCGGCTTCATCCTTCGTTTCTCGTTGTGTCATTTACAGCGGCATGTTCCCGTGTTTCTTGGGCGGATTGTGGAGGCTCTTGTTTTGGGCCATCTCCAATGCCTGGATGAGCTTGGCGCGCGTCTGGCGCGGGAGGATGATTTCGTCCACAAGACCTTGCTCGGCAGCACGATAGGGATTGGAGAAGAAGTCGTTATACTCCTTGATGGCGGCCGCCTTTTCTTCGGGCGTGGCCTTGCGCTTGAGAATGTTCACGGCGCCTTCGGCTCCCATGACGGCAATTTCGGCCGTGGGATAGGCCAGGTTGATGTCGCCGCCGATGGTCTTGCTTGACATGACGATGTAGGCTCCGCCATAAGATTTGCGGATGATGACCGTCACCTTGGGCACAGTGGCTTCGGCATAGGCGTAGACAATTTTTGCACCGTGGCGGATGATGCCTCCGTGTTCCTGTGCACAGCCGGGGAGGAATCCCGGCACGTCTTCGAAGGTGACAAGGGGGATGTTGAAGCAGTCGCAGAAACGGATGAAGCGGGCTGCCTTGTCAGAAGCGTCAATGTCGAGCACGCCGGCCAGATAGGCGGGCTGATTGGCCACGACGCCCACGGTGCGTCCGCCCAGGCGGGCGAAGCCGATGACGATGTTGCGGGCAAAGTGCGGTTGCACCTCAAAGAAATACTGGTCGTCCATCACGGGCTCAATGATGTCCTTGATGTCATAAGGCAGGTTCGGGTCGTCGGGCACGATGTTCTGCAGGGTTTCGTTCTCACGGTGCGGGTCGTCGTTCGTGGCCTTTCGGGGTGCCTCTTCCATGTTGTTGGCCGGCAGGAAGCTGAGCAGCTCGCGGATGCTCATGAGGGTTTCTTCCTCGGTGTCGCACATGAAGTGTGTCACCCCGCTGCGTGAGCTGTGTGCGTCGGCACCTCCCAGTTCTTCCTTGTCCACTTCTTCGTGGGTCACGGCCTTCACCACGTCAGGGCCGGTGATGAACATGTGGCTCTTTTCCTTCACCATGAAGATGAAGTCGGTCAGAGCAGGCGAGTAGCAGGCTCCTCCGGCACAGGGGCCGAGGATGGCTGAAATCTGCGGAATGACGCCCGAGGAGATGGTGTTCTCGTAGAAGATGGAGCCGAATCCTGCCAGGCTGCTGATGCCCTCCTGGATGCGTGCGCCGCCCGAGTCGTTGAGGGCGATGATGGGTGCGCCGTTCTGGAGGGCGAGTTTCTGCACCTTGACGATTTTGGCCGCATTGGTCTGGCTCAGCGTGCCGCCGTAGACGGTGAAGTCGAAGGCATAGACAAACACCAGGCGACCGTCCACTTTGCCGTAGCCGCACACCACGCCGTCGCCGGCCAGATGGCTCTTATCCATGCCCAGGTTGGTGCAATGGTGGGTGACAAACTTGTCTATCTCGTTAAACGTTCCTTTGTCAAGCAGCATGTCGATGCGCTCGCGGGCCGTCATGCGTCCTGCTGCGTGTTGGCGCTCGATGCGTTCCAGGCCTCCGCCCAGTGAGGCCTGTTTGTCGAGCTCTTCAAATTGGTTGTATAATTCTTCGCGTGTCATAGAGTAAAAAAAGATGCTGCCCCTTTCCGGTTTTCCCCAAGGCAAGGCTCATGGGAAAGCCGGCCCGAGGGCCTCCCCTTCGGGAGAGGACGGGAGGGTGCCTTTATGTTTTTAAAGGGTTAGTGTGATGAGTACTTGATTCGTGTTGACCGAGTCGCCCTCTTTGACGAGGATGTCACGCACGGTGCAGTCGGAGTTCACTTTATAGTTGCTCTGCATCTTCATGGCTTCGAGCACGACAACAATGTCGCCCGCCTTCAGCTGGTCGCCCACCTGGACGGGGATTTTCACCACCTTGCCCGGCATCGGGGCCACGATTTTGTCGTCTTGCTTCTCATCGCTGCCCTTGCGCATGCGCAGGTATTTTGCCTGCGTGTCCACAATGTCCACGTTGTAGGAGCGATAGAAGGTGTTCACGGTGTAGTTCTTGCCATTGTCACTGCGGATGAGCTCGGCGCTGTAGGAATTGCCTCCATGAAGGATGGAGCAACTGCCGTTCTCGGCCATTACGATGTCCACTTCATAGGGGGTGCCGTCAATGAGGAACTGCACTTTGTTTCCGTCTTTGCTGACCAGCGTCACATCGGCCACGCGGTCGCCTATATGTATTTCCATACTGTTTTTTCTAATTGATAAGTGCCCTCCTCTCCAGTGAGGCCGGGAGGGGGCGTCTGTTACTTTAGATTCTCAAAACTCCCTTTTGTAGGCCGAACTGTTTCCAGCGGCTGATGGGGCGGTTGTCACCGTCGGTTCCGGAGGGGATGTTCTCTTCAAGGTTCATCAGATAGTCGATGTAGGCGGCCATCATGGCGATGTTTTCAATCTCCTCGTTGTGCCAGTTCGAGCGTTGGAGCATCTTGGCGTTCTTCTCGATGAAGAGCGTGTTATACTCGCCGCGCACAAAGTCAGGGATGTGCATGATGCGGCGCAGGTATTTCAGGTTGTTCTTCACGCCCGTTATTCTATACTCGTAGAGCACGCGGCGCATGCGCTCGATGGCAAACTGGCGGGTCGTGGCCCACACGATGAGCTTCCCGATCATCGGGTCATAATATATAGGTATTTCATAGCCTTCATACACATAGCTGTCAATGCGCACGCCGATGCCGTTCGGCTCGGTCAGCTGCCTGATGATGCCCGGCGAAGGCATGAAGTTGTTTTCAGTGTCTTCGGCACAGATGCGGCACTCGATGGCGTGCCCGCGCTGGAAAAGCTCTTCCTGCTTCAGGTGCAGGGGTTCGTTGTTGGCCACACGGAGTTGTTCCTTCACCAGGTCGACGCCCAGGACTTCTTCCGTGATGGGGTGCTCCACTTGCAGGCGGGTGTTCATTTCGAGGAAATAGAAATGGCGGTGCTTGTCCACAAGAAACTCAATGGTGCCTGCACCCGAGTAGTTCACGGCCTTGGCGGCTGCCACTGCCTTCTCGCCCATCTCGCGGCGCAGCTCGGGGGTGAGGAAGGGTGAAGGGCTCTCCTCGACAATTTTCTGGTTGCGTCGCTGCACGGAGCATTCGCGGTCAAACAAGTGGATGACGTTGCCGTGATTGTCGCCCAGAATCTGGAACTCGATGTGATGAGGCTCTTCGACGAACTTCTCGATGTAGACCGTGTCGTCGCCAAACGATGACATCGACTCTGAGCGTGCCGTTTCATATGCTTCAATCACCTCGTCTTCAGAGTGGATGAGGCGCATGCCCTTTCCGCCTCCGCCCATCGAGGCTTTCAGCATCACGGGGAAACCTATCTCGCGAGCCACGCGCAAGGCCTCTTCGCCACTTTGCAGAGGGTCTTCCGTGCCCGGCACCACCGGCACTCCGGCGGCAATCATGCGCTTGCGGGCCGCAATTTTGTCGCCCATGGCTTCCATGGTTTCCGGAGCCGGGCCGATGAAGATGATGCCCTCTTCGCGGCAACGGCGTGCGAAGTCGGCATTTTCCGAAAGAAAGCCGTAGCCCGGGTGGATGGCGTCAGCGTGGTGTTCTTTGGCGGCAGCAATAATGTTGTCGATGTTCAAATAACTCTCTTTGGATGCGGCCGGACCGATACAACTGGCCTCATCGGCATACATGACGTGACGGGCTGTCCGGTCGGCTTCGGAGAATACGGCAACCGTGCGGATGCCCATTTCTTTGCACGAACGCATAATACGAACGGCAATCTCGCCTCGATTGGCGACCAAAACCTTTTGTATCATAGTTTGTATTTTGTTGATATTTCTGTGCCGATGGCACATTCAAGCCGCAAAGATAGCATAATCGGGGCGAATATTTGTCTTTTGTTAGACTTATTTAAACTATGGAAACGGGTTACATCCTGAAAATGAGGACTGAAGCTCTGCATGGCTTCTCCTTTTCCGCATCCCTTCCGGACTCCCGTCCACACCCTGCACGGACGGAAAGGAACCGGGGCGCGGGCGGAGTGGAGTCCGTGGCCGGGCGCCCTCCTTTCCGTTCTCGCTCCGGCCAGAGGCCCCGCAGACGGTGAAACGGAGCGTGAACGGATGTTGATGTTTTTCATTATGGCATGCGCTGGATGCGGCAGGGGCCCTGGTCTGTTTGTTCCTTGCCTGCTGGGATGATGGCGATTTGAAATCCCCTCCGGAAAGGGTGGGAGGAGTCCTGAAATCCCCATTTTTAGGTATTGCAGGGCATGGAAACTTTGCTCACCTTTGCGCGATTAAGTGTTTTTTCATGTAACAAACAATAATAACGAAAACATTATGAAGATTGCAAAAATTACGGGACGCGAAATCCTCGACTCGCGTGGAAACCCGACCGTCGAGGTGGATGTCGTGCTTGAATCGGGCGTTATGGGGCGTGCTGCCGTTCCCTCTGGCGCATCCACCGGTGAACACGAGGCTCTGGAACTGCGCGACAAAGAGTCGCACCGCTATGGCGGCAAGGGCGTGTTGAAAGCCGTGGACAATGTGAATAACATCATCGCTCCGGCACTCCTTGGCATGTCGGCCCTTGAGCAACGCGCCATTGACCACAAGATGCTTGAGCTTGACGGCACAAAAACGAAGTCGAACCTCGGCGCAAATGCCATTCTCGGCGTGTCGCTTGCCGTGGCCAAGGCCGCCGCGGCCTATCTGGACATGCCGCTCTACCGTTACATCGGCGGCGTGAACACCTATGTGATGCCTGTCCCCATGATGAACATCATCAACGGCGGCTCGCACAGCGATGCTCCCATCGCCTTCCAGGAGTTCATGATTCGCCCCGTGGGCGCATCCTCTTTCCGTGAGGGCCTGCGCATGGGTGCCGAGGTGTTCCATGCTCTGAAAAAGGTGCTCCATGACCGCGGACTGAGCACGGCTGTGGGCGACGAGGGAGGCTTTGCCCCCGCACTGGCAGGCACGGAAGACGCACTCGACAGCATCATGGCTGCCATCCGCGCCGCAGGCTACGAGCCGGGACGCGACGTGAAAATCGGCATGGACTGCGCCTCTTCGGAGTTCTACAAAGACGGCCTCTATGACTACACCGTTTTCGAGGGCGAGAAGGGATGCAAGCGCACGGCCGACGAGCAGATAGACTATCTTGAGGAGCTCATCACGAAATATCCCATCGACTCCATTGAAGACGGCATGAGCGAGAACGACTGGGAGGGCTGGCAGAAGCTCACCGCACGCATCGGCGACCGTTGCCAGCTTGTGGGCGACGACCTTTTCGTGACCAATGTGGACTTTCTCTCCAAGGGCATTGCCGAGGGCTGCGGAAACTCCATCCTCATCAAGGTTAATCAGATTGGCTCGCTGAGCGAGACGCTCGATGCCATCGAGATGGCCCATCGCCACGGCTACACCACGGTCACCTCGCACCGTTCGGGCGAGACGGAAGATGCCACCATTGCCGACATCGCCGTCGCCACCAACAGCGGACAAATCAAGACCGGTTCGCTGAGCCGCTCCGACCGCATGGCGAAATACAACCAGCTCCTGCGCATCGAGGAAGAGCTGGGCGCACGTGCCGTCTACGGCTACAAGCGCGTGAAGTGAGTGTAACAAAAGGGGAAGCCCCGGAACTGAATCTATTTTTCAGAAACGTAATAGATAGATTTTAATTTAAACATAAACAATAAACGAACCCTGTCAGACTCCCCTTCCGGGGTAGTGACAGGGTTCGCTTTTAATAAAGGTAGTCAAGTTTCAAATGATGAGTTCATTCGGGTCGCCCGCGTCGGGCACTGAAACATGCAGCGGCTTAACGGTAGGCCTCGTTCTGTGTCATGACGTCGGGGTTTTGCGTGATGACATCCAGCGGGATGGGGAGTAACAGTTCTGCCTCGGTGATGGTGACATTCTTGGAGCTGTTTTGGAGGACTTCGATTGCGCGTCCCGTGCGGATGAGGTCAAACCAACGGTGAAACTCCATGGCCAGCTCCACCTGCCGCTCATGCTCGCAGGCCAGTTCCACGGTGCCATAGAGGTCGCTCGGATAGCCGGCTTCGCCATAGAGGGGCAATCCCACACGTGCACGCACCTCATTCATATATTGCGCATTGCCGGTGGCTTCGGTGAGCATCAGCAGCACGTCGGCATAGCGCAGGATGATGAAGTTGTTGTCCGAAGCCTCACGGGCGCCGTCAAGGGAGGCACTCTCGTCACGCCACTTGATGCAGTAGCGTGTAGACACGTGTGTGCCGTCTTGCGCCGTATAGCCGTCGGCAATGGAGATGTCGCGGCGCGGGTCGTCCGTTTCGTAGGCATTCCAAAGGTCGTCGGTCACCTGGTTCAGTCCGCCGCCCCAGGAGGTGACGACATGATTTTCAACGGGGGTGAACATGGCCCAATAAAGGCTGTAGGGATTTCCGGCTCCGCCTTCATACTGGATTTCGAAAATGGACTCTTCGCAGTTCTTGTTGTTCAAGTCCCACAGGTCGGCATAGTCGGCTTCAAGCTGGAACTTTCCGTAGATGTTGAGCAGTGTGCTGGCAGCCTCGGAGTTCCGCCCCAGCGTGAGGTAAACCTTGCCCAGCAGGGCATGGGCGGCATCAGAGGTGGCCGCTCCGCTGAAACGCTCGTTGGCCTTGTCGGGCAGGTTGCTGATGGCGTATTGCAGGTCTTGGATGATGGCTTCATAGACTTCGTCTTGCGGTGTGCGTCCTTGTTCCATGGCTTCATCTGCCGAGATGGTGGTCAACACGAGTGGCACGTCGCCCCATGCGCGGACCATGTCGAAGTAGTAGAGTGCGCGCAAGAAACGTGCTTCACCTTGCAAGGCGGCTATGTTGTCCGATTCAATCTCTGCGCTCTTGACCAGAATGTTGTTGATGATGTAGAGTGACTCATAATAGTTGTACCAGAAGTCATACACGAGCGTGTTGCTTGTGTCCATTCCCACATGTGTGTCAAAAGCTTCATAGTCTCTTACGTTGCCCGAGGTGCTTTCGTTTTTGACATTGTCCGACATGAGTTCGCCGAAGAATGAGGGGAGGCTTGTCGGGTCGTAAATGGTGTAGAGTGTGTTATAAGCTGCATAAAGTGCAACTTCGATGTCTTCTTCCGTTTGGTAGAACTCCACTTCGTTTGCGTTGGAAATGGGGCTGCGCTCCAGGAAGTTTTCGCATCCCGTCAGTGCCACCAGCACAAGGGATATGGAAATGTATTTCAGTTTGTTCATAGCTCATTTGTGTTTGGTTCATAATTATAAACTGATGCTGATGCCCACCGTTGCCGAGAAGGGGTTGGGATAGGCGCCATAATCGTAGCCTACACGATAGCCCGATTGGAAAGTACTTCCTTCAGGGTCGAAGTTTGAATAGTCGGAGAATACGTACACGTTTTCAAGGTTTACGTATAGTCTCAGACTGTTGACTTTAAGTTTTCGTGTCACCGATTCCGGGAAGGTGTAGCCCAGACGGATGTTCTTGATGCGCACGAATGAACCGTCTTCCACCCAGTAGCTGGAACTTTGTGCCTGCACAGTGTTTTGCTCCACGCGCGGCTTGAAGATCTTTCCGTCGCCCGGGTCTTCGTCAGAACGCCAGAAGTTGCTCACGTATGCATACGCGTTTCGGTTGTCGTTGAACGTTTTCAGGAAGCGTGCCTGTTGGTTCATGATTTCTCCGCCCTGTGAGCCTGCAAACATGAAAGAAAAATCAAAGCCTTTGAAGGTGAAGTTGTTGACGATGCCCCAGGTGAAGTCCGGCTGATAGTTACCTAAGATGGTGCGGTCATCGGAGTCGATTACGCCGTCGCCGTTCACATCGCGCACTTTGGGGTCGCCTGCCTCACTGCCGGGATAAACAGGTATTCCGTTGTCGATGTCTTCCTGGCTGAGTACGCCGTCAAAGATGTAACCGAAGTAATTGCCGATGGGTTGCCCCACTTCGGTCTTTGAGATGGCGTCGTTGGTCGTGATGTAGATGGGCGTATTGTCATTGTCCAGTTGTAGCACTTTATTCCTGTTGGCCGAGATGTTGAAATCGGTTGTCCATGTGAATGCACCCTTGATGTTTTGTGTGCTGAGCTGGAATTCAACACCTTTGTTTTCCAGTTTACCAATGTTGGTCAGGCGCGATTCAAATCCGGTGAGGATGGAGATGGGTACATCAAGAAGCAGGTCACGTGTTCTGGAATAGTAAAAGTCCAATGTGAAATTGATGCGGTTGCCGAATATTCCGGCGTCGATGCCGAAGTCCACCTGGCTGGTCTTTTCCCATTTCAAGTCCGGGTCTGGATAGGTGCTGGTGTAGATGCCTTGCACCACGCTTCCGTTTGCTACGTATTGCCGATAGTCAAGCAGACCGATGGCTGCATAGTCGTCAATCTGGTTGTTACCTGTCACACCGTAGCTCAGGCGAAACTTCAAGTTGTCAAGCCATGTGAGTGAGTCCATGAATTTTTCTTCAGACATGCGCCAGGCCACTGAAGCAGAGGGGAAATAACCCCAGCGGTTGTTTGAACCAAAGCGCGAGCAACCGTCGGCGCGCAGAGCTGCTGATGCCATGTATTTACCTTGATAAGAATAGGTGGCACGGGCCAGGAAGGAGGCAAGTGCCCATTCTGTGGCGGTGGTCTCTCCGCTGCTTACTACGCCTGCGTTGATTGTGTGCACCAAGTCGTTTGAGAACGAGCCGGCTGTCATCTCCCCATATTCGTAGCGCTGTTCCTGCATGGTAAATCCCAAAAGTCCGGTCACCGAATGGTCGCTGTTGAAAGTCTTGTTGTAGTTCAGCGTGTTTTCCCACACCCAGTTGGTAGAGCGCATGATAACGAAGTTGGCCGTGGCATCAACCCATTCCTGATATCCGTAATTCTGTCCTTCGTTCCAATAATCGGAATAGTGGGAGTCCTCCACATTGGCGTTGAAAGCCATGCGGAAGCTCAGTCCGTCCAGGATTTTATAGTCAGCATAGGTGTTGAGGAGCACTATGTCTGTGGTCTTTTTCTTATACAATTCCTTTGTCTTGGAGTATGGGTGCCACAGCTTGAAGTTGTATTTCTCAAAGGTGTACCAGATGGACTCCGGATCGTGGAATCCCAGGCTGCCTGTTTCCACATAGACCGGGAATATCGGGTCGCTTTGTAGGGCGAGGCTGACAGCATCCGACTTGCCGGCTGTACCATAAGAGGTGTCATTGGTGCGCGTCAGAGCGACTTTCATGCTAACTTCCAATCGGTCGTTGACCTTGTGGTTGATGTTGCTTCGTATGGAGAGCCTGTCATACTTGTTCTCAATAACCACGCCTTCTTGGCTGAGGTAACCGAGGGAGAGCATAAACTGTGTCTTATCTGTGCCTCCTGAGGCCGAAACCTGTGCATTGTGTGTGAGTGCTGTGCGGAAAATCACGTCCTGCCAGTCGGTTCCGTTGCCGATGCGAGCCAGCCATTCCGGGTCACTGAACTCTTCCGGGATGATGGTGTCATAGCCACGCACGGCGTTGGGATTGTTTTTAAGTTGTGTGGCCCATGTGTTGTTGCGGGCGGCCGTTTCAAATTCAATCCACTCCAGAGCATCCATCATGTCCACGCGACGGTTCACACGTGAGATTCCAAACTCATAGGTGGCGTCAATCTTTGTCTTGCCCGCCTTGCCTTGTTTGGTGGTGATGAGCACCACGCCATTGGCACCGCGTGAACCGTAGATGGCGGCCGATGAAGCATCTTTCAGGATTTCGATTGACTCGATGTCGTTCGGGTTGATGTTGTTGAGCGGGTTCCGGTTAAAGGTCATGTTGCTGGAGTTTCCATTGTCTCCTTCAGACACCGTGTTGTCTTCCACGGGGATGCCGTCAATGACATAAAGCGGAGCTGTCCCGGCATTGATGGATGACGCTCCGCGAATCTTTACGGTGGGAGCCATGCCCGGAGCACCTTGCGACTGTGTGATTTGCACGCCGGACATTTGTCCTGCCATCGACTGGAGAGCGTTGCCATAAGAACGTTCCTTCAGTTTGTCTGCTCCGATGGATGAAACGGAACCCGTCAGGTCGCGTTTACGCACCGTGCCGTAACCCACGACGACCACTTCGTCCAGGAGCTGGTCCTCCGGTTCCATGTGAATGACAAGGTTGCCGGAGGTGATTTTAACATTCTGTGACTGATAGCCCATGTAGGTCACCTGAAGAGTTTCGGTGCCTGCGGGCACGTTGAGCTTAAAGTTTCCATTGATGTCTGTGATGGCACCCGTTTTCGAGCCTCTCACGAGCACAGATACACCAATCATCGGTTCACCTCGTTCGTCAAGGACTATTCCTGTGACGCTTTTTTCTTGTAGAACTTCCTGATTATTAGCTATTTTACCCCCCCCCATCGTTGGTTGAGCTGCATAAAGGGGAGCGGAGAATAACATAGCTGATAATCCCCAAATAACGAATGAAGAATCCATGGTTATGGTATTTATAAGGTTATTAAATAAAGACCGCACTTGTTTTTCATGGCAGGTGTGCGGCCATTTTGTTGTTTTTCGGCTGAAATATAATATTAAAATTTTTAATAATCAAAACACTTTTTCTATTATTGGTAAATAATAACTCATTTTTGTTTTAATTCACAACAGGAACAAAAAAACAGGTTGCATGCTTTTTGCTCGAAGCATAAGCATGCAACCCTGAAGTTTGCAGTAATTAAGTAGTTTTTTTGCAGCAGGAGTTCTTTACCTGCCTGGCCTTATTTATAAGATTTACGGTAGATGTCGAGCACCTCTTCGTCGGTTAGCGGACGCGGGTCGAGTGTGAAGAGGCTGCCCATCGTCTGGCGTGCGTTTTGCACCATTTGCGGAAAATCTTCTTCTTTCACTCCCCATTCGCTCAGTTTGAGACCGTAGACGTTGCACTCTTTTTGCATGCGCACCAGGGCGTCAATGAAGTCGCTCGGCCGATTGCTCTTGATTTCCAGCATGGCGTTGGCCATCTTCATGTAGCGCTTCATGCAGTCGTTGCGGAAAGTCTCGAAGTAGGCTTCGCTGATGGCTATCAGGCCTGCACCGTGAGGCAATTGCGGGTAGAAGGCGCTCATGGCGTGCTCCATCGAGTGCTCGGAGATGCAGCATGAGGTGGCCTCCACCATGCCGGCCAGTGTGCTGGCCCAGGCCACTTTGGCGCGTGCCTTCAGGTTGCGTCCGTCTTTCACGGCCACGGGCAGATATTTATAAAGCAGGCGGATGGCTTCCAGTGCGTAAAGGTCGCTGATGGGGGTGGCGCAGTTGGCAATGAAGCCCTCAACAGCGTGGAAGAATGCGTCGAAGCCCTGGAATGCTGTCAGTTGGGGAGGAATGGAAAGCATGAGCTCCGGGTCGATGATGGAGAGAACCGGATAGGTGAGTGAAGAGCCGAAACCGATTTTCTCATGAAGTTCTTCGTTGGTGATAACTGCCCACGGGTCGGCTTCTGTGCCGGTGCCTGCCGTGGTGGGGATGGCAATGACGGGAAGTGCACGTGTCACGGGATAGCCCTTGCCGCTTCCGCTGGGGATGTAGTCCCAATAGTCGCCCTCGTTGCAGGCCATGATGGCGATGGCTTTGGCCGAGTCAATGGAGCTGCCTCCACCCAGACCTACCACCATGTCGCATCCCTCCTTGCGGCAGATGTCTGCTGCCTCCATCACGTGTTGCTTGATGGGATTGGGGAGAATTTTGTCAAAGACCACGCTCTCCACCCCGTTTTCTTTCAGATAGCGCTCCACGTTGCCCAAGTAACCATACTTCCGCATGGAAGTGCCCGAAGAGATTACGATTAGGGCTTTCTTACCCGGCATCTTTTCAGTTGCCAACTTCTTTAACTCGCCACAACCGAAGAGTATCCTCGTCGGGATGTGCATACTGAATATTGAATTGCTCGTCATGGTAATACTTGTTATTAAAGTGATATGACAAAGCTACGAAATAAATCATAAGTTGTATGATGAAAAGCTTGAAATTTTTGCCCGCGATGCAAAATATTTTTCTTCTTGTTTCCTGCGGAGCGCTTTGTTGACGTTATATAATTATAATGTACCTGCGCGCGAAGGCATGCCCGCTGCCGCCGTCTTCCGTCTGGCGGAGAAAAAAAGGAGACAGAAACCGGGCTTGTGGCCTGAGGGCTGCAAGGGCAAGGAGAGGAGTGTGCCCCGACGGGCTTTTCCTTGTGCACGTGCAAACAACTTTACGAACATTCATGCTATCTTTGCGCGTCATTTGGAAAACACATAACATGAAGACGGTTTATACGAACAAGGAGATTTGGAAAATAGCCTATCCCTGCCTGGTGAGCCTGGTCATGGAGCAGCTCATCGGAATGACCGACACGGCTTTTCTGGGGCGTGTGGGCGAGGTGGAGCTGGGTGCCTCGGCCATTGCTGCCGTATATTATATGGTGATATTCATGATGGGCTTCGGCTTCAGTGCCGGCGCGCAAATCATCATGGCCAGGCGCAACGGCGAGCAGAACTACAGGGAAATAGGTTCCATTTTTTACCACGGCATCTACTTCCTGCTGGGCTTTGCCGTCGTGATGTTTGCCCTCTCGAAATGGATTTCGCCTCTGCTGTTTGAGTGCATCATTGACAATCCGGACATCTGCGCCGCAGCCGGGAGCTACATCGACTGGCGCATCTTCGGTTTCTTCTTCTCCTTTGCCGCGGCCATGTTTCGTGCTTTCTACATCGGCACGACGCAGACCGCGACGCTCACGCTCAACTCCATCGTGATGGTGCTGTCAAACGTGGTGTTCAACTATGTTCTCGTTTTCGGCAAGCTGGGATTCCCCGCCCTGGGCATCGTCGGCGCGGCCATCGGCTCGTCGCTCAGCGAGCTGGTGTCGCTCGTGTTCTTCATCGTCTACACATGGCGGCGCATCGACTGCAAGAAGTATGGACTCAACCGCCTCACACGTTTCCGCATGCGCACGCTGCAAAACATCTTCAAGGTGTCGTTCTGGACCATGATTCAGAACTTCCTCACCTTCTCCACGTGGTTTCTTTTCTTCCTCCTTGTCGAGCATTTGGGCAAGGAGCCGTTGGCCGTCTCCAACGTGGCGCGCAACGTGTCGAGCTTCCTCTTCATGATTGTTGTCGCCTTCGGCGCCACGTGCGGCTCGCTCGTGAGCAACCTCATCGGTGCGGGCAAGACCGAGGCCGTGCTGCCCACCATCCGCCAGCACATCCGCCTGTGCTATGTGTTCGTGCTCGTGCCCGCCTTGCTCTTTGCACTGTTTCCGCAGACGGTCATCAGCATCTACACCAACATCCCCGAAATCCAGACGGGGGCCGTCGACTCCCTGCGCGTGCTCTGCACGGCCTATCTGATTTACGTCCCCGGCATCATCTATTTCCAGTCCGTCTCCGGCACGGGCAACACCCGCATGGGCTTCCTGCTTGAAGTCGTCGTGCAGGTCATCTATGCCATTTATTGTGTTGTGCTCATCCATCATTTCCGTGTCGACGTCGCCATCTGCTGGACGAGCGAGCACGTCTACGCTCTTTCCATCTTCCTGTTTTGCTGGGCCTACATGCGCAGTGGCCGTTGGAAGAACGTGAGGGTGTGAGGCCGACGGAGGGCAGCCGTGAGCGGCTTCCTTTCCGCTCTTGGCCGCTCTCCTTTCCGTCCGAGGGCGGAAAGGAGGGCGTGGACGGGCGCATTCCTTTCCGTGCCGGCGGGTGTTGCCGGTCTGAAATAACAGTCTGGCTGGCAAGATGTTAGCGAAAGGCTGCTTTTGAAATCTTCTCTTCAAACAGAACGGCAGAATGGCTCTTGTCCACTGTTACATAAATAGAATTTGCTCAC
>CAZOKL010000040.1:0-19583 GCA_964580305.1 uncultured Bacteroides sp. | reverse complement strand
CCTCTCCATGACGAACAGAATATGAGCTCTTTCCTCACGCTATTAACACAAAGTTTCCATAATTGATAGAAAAGAGAATATACTTCGAGCTTCTATCATTTACACATTTTGCTAATCTATTTTTCCCACTCTACACATTTTAATTGTAATATCGCTTTAGGAAAGGAGAAGAGGGATAATCACGCCTGAAACCCCTCTCCAGAAAAACAACCCTAAAACTAAATAACCTATTAAGAATATCTAGGCATTTGGTATCAAACTATCACATCTGTTCATTTCTCACTTTTCTCTTTCTACATTAGCAAAGATAGATGTGTTTTCTCTAAGAAAATAATACAATCTTATCAAGTTCTAATACTTTCTTATCTAAATCACAATTTTCTGTTTACGGTAATTCTCACGATATACTTTTGGCGCACAATGCTTGTTCTTTTTAAATATGCGATTGAAATTAGAAAGATTATTAAACCCACACTCAAAACAAATCTCAGCTATCGGCAAGCGTGAATCAAGCAGCAGGCGAGAAGCATGTTTCAAACGAACCGATATCAGATAATCAGAAAAAGTTTGTCCTGTAGACTGACGAAAAAAGCGACTAAACGACACAGAAGTCATCCCGACCATATCGGCCAACGTGGATAAACGAATCTCTTCCATAAAATGTTCCTCCACATAATCTTGTACTTTATTAACACGTAATGAATCTGTTTGTCGTACGCGAGCAAAAGAATTGCTTGACAACACACGAGCGTGTTCGTCTAACGAAAGTTCATAAAGAATCGCCATGAAATGAAGCACTGCATAAAAACTACGTTTTTCATTGACCAATGCATTAAACATCGGAGAAACCTTCTGCATACATTCATCCGAAAATGCCAGTCCACGCCGAGCCTTTTCCAACATGGAACAAATCGATTGGAAATTAGCTTTATTCGCAAAGGAACCATCAAACAAATCAGCAGAAAAGTGAATCGTTATTTCATGCACATCAAGAGATTCACAATTTGTGCGTTCCCACACATGTTCCAAATCCTTCCCTGTGATGAGTACCAGGTCACAATCGCTTATAATCTCATCTGAATCACCGACAATACGACGCACCCCACGTCCGTTTTCCATAAAATTCAGCTCATAATCAACATGGCAATGAATTGGATAAGACAACTGCTTATTTTGATTTTCTGAGATATAAAAACAATCTCTTTCTGAAAGCTGTGTAGTAGATTCCATAGTTGTTCAGATCAACGTTCAAAATCATTCTCCATCTATATGTTTTAGGAAGTCGGCAATCCGCTGACGTATTCTATTATATATTGGCGAATCCTTATAATATGTATGCTTGCGAATCATAAAGTCTACCCCACTTTGGCTACGCTGATAACAAGTCAACTCGTTTTGGTACTGGATGTCATGCTCGGAAAGTTCCTTAATTTCCGTCTCGCGTTCACGCCGCAAAATCACACAGAGAGGCATTAAGACTTTGAGTACAACATTGTTCATGATGTGGTGCCCCTGAATAAACAAATAAGTATCTTCAGGCGTCACCCCCAACTTCACGAGTTCTTTCTTCAAAGACTCTATCTCGCGCAAGGCTTTCGGATATTCACGCTCCAGACGATTCAATTTCTGCTTCACCCGCTTTTCCATGTTTCCTAACGTCAGCTCCAAATGATAGACACTCACCTTTTCTAGCCGCACGATTTCACAAAAATCGAGCAAGGAAAACACCCCCTGACGATGCTTTCTGTAGAACCACACCGACCAGATAAAAAGCGGATAGGCAATGCGTGAATACATGTGCATAAACTCTTCCAGATCGATAATCTTACGATCATTCAGCGTTGCCATCACACACACCTCATGCAATGCACCGGCATAGCACTGATAATTCTCTATGGCATACGTATAAGTTTGAAATACATAACGGTTTTGATTTATCATGCGCGAAGTGTTTGTCGCTCCTTGAATCAGATAGTCATAGTCACTGTCCACACAAGCAATCATGTTCTGCCCGAGCGACTCGCCCAACAAGTTCATCAACACCGATTTCTTTCCCTTTGCCAATGACGTGGAAGAAGGCAACATCACTTGAAAATAACATCGTTCGTTTTCAAACTCATTGAGCAACGTACGCCAAAAAAAAACATCATCATAGCTCTCCACATAAGCTATGATCTTTTGGCGTGCCTTCTTGGGACGCAACCGATTAGCAGCCTCCACATAGAGGGAATTCAGGTTCTGGGCTAAACGCTTACTCATTGCAATAACGACTTTATTCTGTTATGTCGCTCACTTCAGTCACAGCATCCATCCATCCATTCATGATTACGGCCGGAGAATGAGTCGTAAGAATGATTTGCACATGCGGATTCAATTCTCTGATAAGTTTGATAAGTTGCTGTTGCCATTCAATATGCAGGGATATTTCCGGTTCATCCATGAACAGCGCACAAGGCTGTTCGTCCTGCACCAACACCGTGAGCAAGATGACCAGCATCTGTTTCTCTCCGGATGATAATTGATAAGGCGACAGACGGTCATCGTCTTGTTCAATAATGATTTCGTTGCTTTTCCGGTCTATCTTTTTCCCAGTTTCACTGAACAATGAATCTATCACGTCTTGAAACCTCTTCTTGGGCTGTGACACCTGTGCTGCACGTTGCTGACTTTCCGGCGTCCCCTCTGTGAGCAAATCAATAATGCGGTTTCCAATGTTCACCTGATAATCCAAATAACGACGCTGCAACTGGTATAGTTGCCAATCAAGCTCCGTACGAACATGTTCATCAGCCACTTTCTGCATCAACCCCGCATTCAACAATGGCCGGTCAAAACTACGAATAACATCAAAACGGATGCTGGAAGCATCTTCTGGAAAAAAGATAAAACGTACATTCTCCGGTATCGACTGATAATCGAGCTCACCGCCCAAAAGCAAGCGTAACGAGGAGACAGATTTGTTCACAATCGTACTCTTCCCGATGCCGTTGATGCCACTCAATATATTTACATCCGGACGAAGATCCCAAGCGATGTTCTTCCAGCCCCAAATCCCTTTTATCTCTATCCGCTTGATATAATCTGCTTGCTTTTTCATGATTGCACTCCTTTTTGAAAAATATATATCATTGTCTGACACAAAGATAATATAAAATAATAAAACACCAGCAAATCCGCCCATTGATTCCTCTCACTACGAGAACAGGTTATTGAGTAATCTGGAGCCTTCTGTACTCGTTAGGCGACTGGCCAACGTGCTTCTTGAACACACGGTTGAAGTGCTGGGAATACTGAAAGCCCAACTCATAGGCCACCTGACTGACGGTCTTGTCCGTTCCAAGAAGCATCTCCTTGGCTGTGTCGATAATCTTTCCTTGTATATACTCCTGCGGTGTCTTGCCTGTTTCCTTCTTTATCAAGTCACCAAAATAGTTTGGTGAGAGAAACACTTTCTCCGCAAAATAGCGCACTGTAGGGATGCCCACCGTCTGGGGCTTGTCGCCCTGAAAATAGTCATCAAGAAGGGCCTCGAACCTAGAGAGCACATCCTGGTTGGCATTGCTGCGCGTCACAAACTGACGGTTATAAAAACGCATACAGTAGTCCAACAGCAACTGGATGTTGCGGGCTATCAGTCGTTTACTCAGCTTGTCAATCGGGTGCAGAAGCTCAAGCTTTATTTTCTTCAGACAGTCGAAAATAATGTCGCGTTCATCCTCCGAGAGGTGGAGAGCCTCACGGGAACTATAAGAGAAGAAAGAATAAGACTTAATCTCCTGACCAAGCGAGGTGCCCTTTATCAAGTCCGGATGAAACAGAATGCCCCAAGCCATGGGCTTCACACCATCCAATATTTCCATCTCTGCCACTTGTCCGGGAGCGAAACTCACAATTGTCCCGTCCTGATAGTCATAAGTCTGACGGCCATAGCGAATGTCACCGCACTTCGTGTCTTTCAAGAACAGGGCATAGATGCCGTAATTAATGGTAAAATGCAGAGGAAAGTGCGTCGACTCGGACAGGTCTATTACGTTTACCAACGGATGGAGCGTCTCCAAGCCAAACAAACGGTCATACACTTCCACCGAATCCATTTGTATCATTTCTTCTTTCATAATAGAATTAGATATTAGTCTGAAGCAAATATACGGATTTTCCCCACATACAGAACACTCTGTGAGGAGAATCCGTAATCCAGGTTATTACCTCCGTAATCTGGGTATGGCGAAAGAAGACAACCATCATTAACTTTGTAACAATCCAAACAAACATCAATTATGAAGAAGAATATAGGTTCTAAACTGGCTCTCTACCCCACGCCTGCCGTGGTCGTAGGAGCCGAAGTCAACGGAAAAGTAAACTGGCTGCTCGTTGGTCACTTGGGCATCATCGGACACGACCGTGTGATGGTGAGCCTTCACAAAGCTCACTACACCAACCAAGGCATCAAAGCGTCTGGCCGGCTATCCATCAACATCGTTGACGAAGCATTGCTGGAACGTGCAGACTACGTGGGGTGCACGAGCGGTGCGAAGACAGACAAATCGAGAGTGTTTGCCTGGCATCCCGGCGAAGCCGGTACACCGGTCATCGACGATTCTCCGCTAATAATGGAATGTGAGGTAACAGACAACTACGAAACCGACACCTTCGACAGCTTCATCTGCAAGATAAGCAACACCTATGTGGACGAAGCCTATTTGGACGAGAATGACAAGGTGGACTACAACAAACTGAAACCCGTGCTCTTCGAAATGCCTACCTATTCGTATCTGCGTACGGGTGAAGTGATTGGCAAGTGCACAACGCAGGGAAAACAATACAAAAACGACTCCATATAAAAGAAATTACGCATGAAAAGCATCCTTCATCCCGACCTCCTCTCATATTAGCTTGATTCAACCTTAAACTATGGACAGACGAAAATTCATCACCGGTTCGGTGGCAGCACTGGCGACAGCTGCTCTTGCTAAAGTGGCCGAAGCCCTGCCGTCGGACAGGACCACAAAGACCAATGCAATGAAAATAGTAGTATTAACGGGAAGTCCCCGCAAAAACGGCAATTCGAGCTATCTGGCCGAACAATTCATCAAAGGCGCACAAGAAGCCGGGCACGAAGTGTTTCGTTTTGACGTCGCGTTCCTTAAAGTGGAAGGTTGCATGGCCTGCAACCGTTGCGGCATGGATGGCCCATGCGTACTGAAAGACGACTTCGAACTCGTGCGTCCACGACTGCTTGACGCTGACATGGTCGTATTTGCCACGCCAATGTATTATTTCGGGATTTCAGCCCAGCTGAAAAAAATCATTGACCGTTTCTATGCCATCAACGGACAAATTAAAGGCACACCCAAGAAAGCGGCCTTCTTGATGACCTATGCCAACACTGCTAAAAAAGAGGCAGAGCCGATGCTCCTGCACTACAACACTCTCATGAGCTACCTCGGCTGGGAAAGTGTAGGCACAGTCGTCGCCCCCGGTGTATGGGTCGCCGGTAGCATACGAAACACAGTCTATCCACAGCGAGCCTACCAATTAGGAAAAAATCTATAACATGAAATAATAAAGACGATGAAAAAGACACTTTTCATAACCGCACTCCATCTCATCGGAGGAATGCCCATGCTGGCACAAAAGCACAACCCGACAGACCGCATCGAGGCCTGCAAGCAAAATTACACAACGCTTTTCGGCGGCGAAGCCCTGACCGGACAAGGCACAGACCCCGAAATGATGGACATCTTACAGAAGTTCATTTTCGGCGAGGTATTCCAGACAGGAAATCTGACCTTGAAGCAGCGCGAAATGATCACTTGCATCACTCTTGCCACGATGCAGACACTCCCTCAGTTGAAAGCCCATGTCGGAGCGGCACTCAATGTGGGTGTCACTCCAGAAGAACTGCGCGAGGTGATGTATCTCACTGCTCCTTTCATCGGCTACCCCAAAATGCTGAACGCCGTGGCTACGGTAAATGAAGTGTTCAAGGAACGGGGCATCGAATTGCCACTGGCAAGACAAGGTACAGTGACGGAGGAAACACGCCACGAGACAGGCAAAGCCATTCAGGACAAACTCTATCCCGGCGGCATCGCATCGGTGATGGAAGGTATGCCCGGCAACATGGGCAAGAACGTAGAGCGGTTCCTCACGGATTATTTTTTCGGCGAGATATACAGCCGTGGTGCAATAGATTTACAGACGCGCGAGTTGTTGGGCTATTGCGTACTGACTACCTTGGAAGCCGAAAGCCAGCTCCAGTCACACTACCACGGTAACATCAATGTGGGCAATACGCCTGAGATGCTTACAGCTGCCGTCATCCAATGCCTACCCTATATCGGTTTCCCGGCTGCCATCAAAGCGTTACGCATTATCAAACAGGAATATGCCAAACCTGTTCCTGCCGAAAACAACCTGGTGCGTCTGTCAAAGATAACCGTAGATCCGGCACAGCTGGATATATACAATGCTTTCCTGAAAGAAGAAATTGAAGCCTCGATGCGGTTGGAACCGGGTGTGCTGACGCTCTATGCTACTGCTGAAAAAGACAATCCGCACAAAGTGACCATCCTCGAAATCTATGCCGACCATTCTGCCTATGAAAACCATCTGAAGACTCCTCATTTCCAGAAATATAAAGAAGGTACACGCACGATGGTGACAGACTTAAAACTTGTCGACACGATTCCACTCATCCCCGGTCTGAAAATTAAATGAATTTCCCATTAATTATCTATAAAACCATGAACAAGATTTTATTAACCATCGTAACAGCTGTGACCATTTGTTTCAGCGCATGTGCACAGAAAAACAACAAGAACGAAATGAAAACACATCACACACTGGTAGCCTACTTCTCTGCTACCGGCACCACGACTCAAGCAGCCCAAAGCATCGCCAACGCAACGGGCGGAACACTCTACGAAATTACTCCTCAGACGGCCTACACAAGCGCCGACCTCAACTGGAACGACAAACAGTCGCGCAGTTCGGTGGAGATGCAGGACGCCAGGTCACGCCCGGCCATGAAAGAAGCCCAGACAGACCTGACGACATACGACGTGGTGTTCATCGGTTATCCCATCTGGTGGGACGAGGCACCACGCATCATCAACACATTCATCGAGAACAATAATCTGACGGGAAAGACAATCATTCCCTTCGCCACATCGGGCGGCAGCAGCATTGCCAACAGCGTAAAGGCATTGCACCAAGCCTACCCTCACCTGAATTGGGGAGAAGGCCGCCTACTGAACCGCGCAAACAACAAAACCATCCAGGAATGGCTCAGTGCCAACGGGCTCTAAGCATCAACATTTAAATAATCTCAACAAAGCAAAAGTTGAGGCGTGTCTGCCGGCATCCGCCACACTTTGGCGATGCCTGCGGGCACGTTTGTTTCACATTCAGCTGAATGTTAGCTTGATACATCGTTCGCTCACATCTGTATTTTCCATCATCTGACAACGGCCAAAAGCGGTCTCCTTTCCGCTTTTGCCTACTCTCCTTTGCGCACGCGCTTCCCTTCCTTTGCGCTCTCGCACCGCATAGACACCCTGCAAAAGCTTCAGCCATACCATAAAAACAGAACAGAAAAACTCCGTACAAATACATTCAGTATAGTAAAATTAGCTCTACCTTTGCGCGACAAAAAACACTTTTAATAGCTTACAATGAGAACAAAAAACTACACGGGACACCTCTGCATGCTTCTTGCCAGCATGGCATGGGGGCTGATGGCTCCCATCGGGAAGGACGTCATGAGCACAGAAGTGACCGCTCTCTCGCTCGCCACCTTCCGCATGGTAGGCGGTGCATTCTGCTTCTGGATAGCCTCCCTCTTCATCAAGCATGAGGAAGTGCGGCCTCACGACCTGATGATGCTCTTCTTCGCGTCACTCTTTGCCATTGTGTTCAATCAAGGCATGTACATCTTCGGACTCTCACTCACTTCACCCATCGATGCTTCCATCATCACCACAACAGCACCCATCGCCACGCTCATTCTGGCTGCCATCTTCCTGCACGAGCCCATCACCGGCAAGAAGTTGGGCGGGGTGTTCCTGGGAGCCATCGGCGCGCTAATCATGATTCTGGGCAGTACTTCGGCCAGCGGAGGGAAAAGCAGCAACGCCTTGGGCGACCTGCTTTGCTTCATCGCCCAAGTCAGCTTTGCGTCTTATCTGACTTTCTTCAAAGGGTTGGCCACGAAATATCACCCCATCACATGTATGAAATGGATGTTCACCTACGCTGCCATCTGCTTCATTCCCTTCTCTTACAGCGAGGTGTCGGCCATTCCTTTCGCCCATGTCAGTGTTACGACGTGGGGGGAAATCGCGTTCGTTGTCGTCGGCGCCACGGCCATGACCTTCCTGCTGCTGATGATAGCTCAAAAGGTTTTGCGCCCCACGGTGCTGAGCATGTACAACTACACGCAGCCCATCGTTGCTTCCATCGTGTCGGTCATGATGGGCATAGGCACCTTCGGATGGATGAAAGGGCTGGCCGTCGTGCTGGTATTCACCGGTGTCTATCTGGTGACACAAAGCAAGTCGCGGGCACAGATGCTGAAGGAGATGGAAAGCAACACCGGAAAAAACTACAAGTAACCCCAAACGCACATCTCCAGCCATGCCATCATCCCCCTTGCTTGAACTTCAGCGGCAATATGAGCTGCTCGAAATGGAATACAACCACGAAAAGGCGGCGTTCCTACAACAACAGGACAGCATCGGCCTGGACAAGAAAATCAACCGAGGCATCTGCTGGCATCCGCTCTCCGTGGGCCGAAGCTACTATAACTCGCTCAATCAATATGTGGTCGAAGTGTTTCGCACGGAACACCTTGACATCGACCATCGCTTTGAATTCGGCCGTCCGGTCATGTTTTTCGATGCAGACATCGAACATGTCAAACTGCGTCACCTGAACTTCCCCGCAACGGTGAACTATGTGGATGAGAATCGCATGGTGGTCATACTTCCGGGGCCAGAAGCAATGACTCAACTGAATGAAGCCATGCGGCTGGGCATCCAACTGAGTTTTGATGAAAACGTCTTCAAACTAATGTTCACCTCCTTGCGGGCTGTAATGGCCGACAAAAACGGGCGCTTGTCGGAACTGCGCGACATTTTTCACGGCACACGCCCTGCCGGCGAACTGACATTCACCCCGATGCGTTTTCCCTGGCTGAATCCCACTCAGGAAAGTGCCGTGAACAAGGTACTTCGCGCCAAGGATGTCGCCATCGTTCACGGCCCTCCCGGGACGGGGAAAACCACCACACTGGTGGAGGCTGTCTATGAAACCCTCCACCGGGAAAATCAGGTATTGGTGTGTGCGCAAAGCAACATGGCTGTCGACTGGATTGCCGAGCAGCTCACAGACCGCGGCATCTCCGTGCTTCGCATTGGGAATCCCGTCAGAGTGAACGACAAGATGCTTTCCTTCACTTATGAACGACGCTTCGAGACTCATCCCGACTACCCGCTGCTTCACAGCATGCGACGTGCCATCCGACAACTGTATGAAACACGAAAGAAAGGACACTCTGAGGCTGTCCGTCAGAAAATCAACTCCCTGCGCGACCGTGCCGAAGAGCTGGAACTGCGTATCCAGGAATCACTCTTCAACGAAGCCCGCGTCATTGCCTGTACACTGACGGGAGCAGCCAGCAAACTGCTGTTTCGGCGTCGTTTCGGCACACTCTTCATCGACGAGGCGGCCCAAGCACTTGAAGCTGCCTGCTGGATTGCCATCCGAAAGGCAAACCGCGTGGTGCTGGCCGGTGACCATTGCCAGCTTCCGCCCGTCATCACTTGCTACGAGGCCATGAAAGGAGGATTGGGAGAGACACTCATGCAGAAAATCGTGCGCAACAAGCCTGGATGCGTATCCCTGCTCAAAATCCAATATCGCATGAACGAAGCCATCATGCGCTTCTCATCCAACTGGTTCTATCACGGCGAGCTTCAACCAGCTCCCGAAGTGAAACATCGAAGCATTCTGGATTTCGACACTCCCATGGTGTGGGTAAACACCGAACTGTTGGATGCCGAAGAAGAGTTTGTTGAACGCAGCTTCGGGCGTGTGAACAAAACGGAAGCCGAACTGACCCTCCAACAGCTGGAAGCCTATCTCACCAAAATCGGCAAACAACGCATTCTTGACGAACGCATCGACATTGGCATCATCTCGCCCTATCAAGCACAAGTGCAATACCTGAGTCGGCTGCTGAAAAACCGCAGTTTCTTTGCTCCCTACAAACAACTCATCGACGTGAACACCGTCGACGGATTCCAAGGTCAGGAACGCGATGTCATCATCATCAGTCTGGTTCGTGCCAATGAGAAAGGCGAAATTGGTTTTCTCCGTGACTTGCGCCGCATGAATGTGGCCATTACCCGTGCCCGCATGAAACTCATCATTCTGGGCAATGCAGCCACTCTGACCCATCATCCCTTCTACAAGCAACTATTTGACTACATTTCAGCACTGGAAGCATAAGTTTTAAAACTTTTCTTTGGGAAGCGTGTTCCAAATCGTTAAATTTGCCACGGTCTATGCCTCCAATAAAATCTGAACAAAAAGATTATTTACTAATACCAAAAATAAACAAACATGAGTCTAAAAATCGTAGTATTGGCAAAACAAGTACCTGACACGCGAAACGTAGGGAAAGATGCCATGACCGCAGAAGGTACCGTGAACCGAGGCGCCTTGCCTGCCATTTTTAACCCAGAAGACCTGAACGCCTTGGAACAAGCCTTACGTCTGAAAGACCGGCATCCGGGCTCCACCATCACCATTCTGACCATGGGCCCCGGACGGGCTGCCTCCATCATCAGAGAAGGGCTGTTCCGCGGAGCTGATGACGGCTATCTGCTGACCGACCGTGCCTTTGCCGGTGCCGACACATTGGCCACATCATATGCACTCTCAATGGCTATCCGGAAAATCAAAGACTATGACATCATCATCGGAGGCCGCCAGGCCATTGACGGCGACACGGCACAAGTGGGGCCGCAAGTGGCAGAGAAACTCGGACTGACCCAAATCACCTATGCAGAGGATATCCTGAACGTGGATGAAGAAGGACGCCGCATCACGGTGAAGCGCCACATTGACGGCGGCGTGGAAACCGTGGAAGGCCCGTTGCCCATCGTTGTCACCGTCAACGGCTCGGCAGCTCCCTGCCGTCCGCGCAACGCCAAACTGGTGCAAAAATACAAATACGCACTCACTCCCAGCGAGAAGGCACAACAAGCCCCTAGCTATCCAGAACTCTACGAGCAACGCCCTTACCTGAACCTGACGGAATGGAGCGTGGCCGACGTGGATGCCGACCTAGCTCAATGTGGCTTGTCCGGCTCGCCCACCAAAGTAAAATCCATTCAAAACATCGTGTTCCAGGCCAAGGAAAGCAAGACGCTCACCGGCTCGGATGCAGATGTGGAAGGATTGATTGTCGAACTCTTAGCTAACCACACTATCGGATAATTGACTATGAACAACGTATTTGTATATTGCGAACTTGAAGGCACGACCGTGGCCGACGTAAGTCTCGAACTCCTGACCAAAGGACGCAAACTGGCCAACCAACTGGGTTGCCAACTGGAAGCCACCGTGGCCGGCGCCGGCCTTGATGGCATTGAAAAACAAGTTTTGCCATACGGTGTTGACAAACTGCACGTGTTTGACGCACCGGGACTGTTTCCCTACACATCCCTCCCCCACACTTCCATACTTGTCAATCTGTTCAAAGCTGAAAAGCCGCAAATCTGCCTGATGGGTGCCACCGTCATCGGTCGCGACCTCGGCCCGCGTGTTTCCTCCGCACTGACCAGCGGCCTGACAGCCGACTGCACATCGCTTGAAATCGGCAACCATGAGGACAAGAAAAAAGGCATCACATACGAAAACCTCCTTTATCAAATTCGTCCGGCATTCGGCGGCAACATCGTGGCAACCATCATTAATCCTGAACACCGTCCGCAAATGGCAACCGTGCGCGAGGGTGTAATGAAAAAGGAAATAACCGACCCGAACTACCAAGGCGAGGTTATCCGTCACGACGTGGCCAAGTTTGTTCCTGAAACTGACTATGTGATCAAAGTCATTGAGCGCCATGTGGAGAAAGCCAAAAACAACTTGAAAGGCTCACCTATCATCGTAGCCGGTGGCTATGGTATGGGTTCTAAAGAAGGGTTTGACATGCTGTTCGACCTGGCCAAGGAACTCCATGCTGAAGTAGGCGCCAGTCGTGCTGCCGTTGACGCCGGATTCTGTGACCACGACCGCCAAATCGGCCAGACAGGAGTGACCGTCCGCCCGAAACTCTACATTGCGTGTGGCATCAGCGGACAAATCCAGCACATTGCCGGCATGCAGGAAAGCGGCATCATCATCTCCATTAACAATGACCCGAGCGCTCCCATCAACACCATTGCCGACTATGTCATCAATGGTTCTGTGGAAGAAGTTATTCCGAAGATGATTAAATATTACAAGCAAAACAGTAAATAGGAAACTTTGTAGGGGAATCATGAAAAGCATCACCTTGGCTTCGCTTCGACTTTGATTGCCGGATTTCCACATCAGTCGTCCAAGCCCCAAAAACAACCGATGAACGGTCTGGCGGAAAAAGAGATTACTGACACAACCGGTCTTATTTTAGAAACGCAGCTTTGATATGCTTCATAATGCCGTTCTCTTACCCTTAAAACACAGTCGCAACAATTAATCAAAATAGAAACAATGGCAAACTTTTATACCGACACACCCGAACTGAAGCATCATCTGAACCACCCGTTGATGCGCCGCATTGTGGAGCTTAAAGAGCGAAACTTTGCAGATAAAGACAAGTATGATTATGCCCCTATGGATTTTGACGACGCCATGGACAGCTATGACCGTGTGCTCGAAATCGTGGGTGAACTCTGTGGCGACATCATCGCTCCCAACGCCGAAGGCGTCGACCATGAAGGACCAACCGTAGCCAACGGACGTGTAACGTATGCCAGTGGCACACAAGCCAACCTTGAAGCTGTGCGCAAAGCCGGACTCATGTGCATGGCCATAGCCAGACGCTACGGAGGACTAAACTTCCCCATCGTGCCTTATATCATGGCTGCAGACATCGTTTCACGTGCTGATGCCGGTTTTGAAAACCTTTGGGGATTGCAAGATTGTGCCGAAACGCTCTACGAATTTGGCAATGAAGACCAACGCCAGCGTTTCCTCACACGTGTCAGTTGTGGAGAAACCATGTCAATGGATCTCACCGAACCGGATGCAGGTTCCGACCTGCAATCCGTCATGCTGAAAGCCACTTTTGATGAGAAGGAGAATTGCTGGCGACTCAATGGTGTGAAACGCTTCATCACCAACGGCGACTCTGACATACACCTCGTGCTCGCCCGTTCTGAAGAAGGCACACACGACGGTCGCGGACTCTCTATGTTCATCTATGACAAACGTGACGGAGGTGTCGACGTGCGTCGCATTGAAAACAAGATGGGCATTAAAGGCTCCCCGACTTGCGAACTTGTCTACAAGAATGCCAAAGCCGAACTTTGCGGTGATCGCAAATTAGGCCTCATCAAATATGTCATGGCACTGATGAACGGTGCCCGTCTTGGCATTGCCGCACAAAGCGTTGGTATATCCCAAGCTGCTTACAATGAAGCTTTAGCCTATGCTAAAGACCGCAAACAGTTTGGCAAAACAATCATCAACTTCCCGGCAGTCTACGACATGCTTTCCACCATGAAAGCCAAACTTGATGCTTCACGCGCCTTGCTCTATGAAACAGCACGCTTTGTCGATGTGTATAAAGCACTTGACGACATTGCCCGCGAGCGCAAACTCTCTCCTGAAGAACGTCAGGAACAGAAGAAATACGCCAAGCTTGCAGACTGTTTCACTCCCTTGTCAAAAGGCATGGGTAGCGAATATGCTAATCAAAACGCGTATGACTGCATCCAAATTCACGGTGGTTCAGGCTTCATGAAAGACTATACCTGCGAACGGCTATACCGCGATGCACGCATCACTTCCATTTACGAGGGCACAACACAATTGCAAGTCGTGGCCGCCATTCGCTACGTTACCACCGGAGCCTACCTGAACCAAATTCGTGCCTACGAAACCATGCCTTGCGCACCTGCTTTCGAAGACCTGAGAACTCGCTTGAAAACGATGGCCGACAGCCTCGAAACCGTCACAGCCCGCATCAACGAACTGAAAGACCAGGAATTCTTAGACTTCGTGGCACGCCGATTGGTTGAAATGGCAGCCTGCACCATCATGGGGCATCTACTCGTTTTGGAAGCTACAGCAAACGCTGACCTTTTCGCCCTTTCAGCCAACGTTTACGTACGCCATGCAGAGGCTGAAGTGAGCAAACATGCTGATTTCATTAGCAAATTCCGTCCTGAGGACTTGGAAAACTATCGCAAATAAGAATGTTATTTAGCAAACTCAAAGGGTAATCCATGCCTCGAAAACAACATACCGAGGCTACACACACCCTGAACATACGACAGAAGCACATCAAGACGAGACTAAATCTTTTCTGCAAAAATGAAAGAAAAAGATGCTCGTTTTGATGTGCTCTTTTCTTCTTTTCAAACGACATTTGCTGAATATCCCTAATTACAGTCGTTCATAGAAAGCGAAAACAAAAAACCGTATCGTCTGAATTCATCTTTTTAAAACGACTCTTCCAGCATCTTGATGAAGATGAACACCTGCATACCGTCCTCCCGCGTGAAGTTGGTGAGTTGTTCCAAAGCCTTGACATACCCCACCGAGTGCTCGCGTATGTTCTCGATGATTTCCGTATCCGAACGCCCGTCCGCCTTTTCCGAAGTGCGGATAATCATGTCTTGTGTGATATTCGAACCGTTAAAATAGCGCGAAGCCTGCGCCATCGCCTTCACGGAAGCCACTCGGTTCAATGCAGACTCTGTTTTATACTTCGCCTTGTCCAATGCCAACACGGAGATAAGATAAGCATGGTCATAATCATCCACTGCACGCACACCCTCGAAAGGGGCGTTGTTGTACATGCGTATCAGGAAATTGGTGAACGACACTTTGTCGCTGTCATAGCTTTGGGCATGGAGGGCCAAAGTTGCGGCAATAAACAACAAGTTACTTATGAGTTTCTTCATATTTTTCAAGCTGTTTTAGATACATATAATCAGTTTTGACTCGGTAAACGATCTTGTCTTGTCGAACAAGAATTGCTATTATCAATGCAACATATAGCAGAATGAGCATCCACCCAAAGCAACTTTTATACAAACAACACTCCACATCAGTCATCCATTTCAAAACACATTTCGGAGTAACAAAAAGGAATAAGGCCAAAGGAATAAGCATATTTTGCATAAATGCCACTTGACTTTCCATAATTGGAATATCATCATTGTAACGATGTTTCATCACATAGTAATATTGCTCATAATACAAAACCCGAAGAATGTTGTCATTATCTTTCCTTTTTATTAAAGATAAAATTATAGGCAAGAACAACGTGAAAATAAAAACTATTAAGACTAAGCATGTCCTAGGAAAATCTGGTTTCAATACATATCCTATGATTAGCATAACAACTATAAGAATAAAAACATATTTCATATCACAAAATATATTTCTCCAACAAAGTTTTTTTTCTTTGTACAGCATGAAGTTGTCTCTGAACTTTTCCCACATTTTGGCCGTGCATACATGATTTATCACTCCCAGCAAATAAGAAAGTACCAAAGCAATTGTCCAGCCCAGAACAGGGTCAATGGCACATTTATTTATTTTCGTTTATATTCCAAAGTCAGTGAGAGGAACAAGAAGATTGTTCCTCCCGGTATGACCATGGAAAGTATGTCATATAAAGAGAGTTTTGAAAAAAAATTATCCATTATTTTTTTATCTGATATTTAATTAATTCATTTTTACTTTGCCTGCGTTGATAATGATTACATTACTACCACGCTTAATCCTTAAAAAAGACTATAGGATTTGTTCTTTCCCTAATCTCAAACTTAGAATACTTGTCAATATCATTCTTATGTATATAAGCAGGTATTCTGATCAAGAAGAAACCATCACCACCCTCATCACATCCAAGATTTATAAGTGGTCTTGTATTATGTTTATAATTAATAGGTATTAAATATTTTTCACTAAAAAAAGCAAATAAATTATAACCTTTTATTGGATAAATAAAACTATTAGAACTACTAATCTTATACCCATACTCCCAATCTACATAAGATACATTTCCCATGTTATCTACTATTTCGAAATTACATAACATTTTCGCAATTTCCAAATTAATAAACTTTGGATATGACCTGAACCTCATCCCTTTCGTCGCAAAATAAGGGTCTTTCACATACAGCTTTTCATAAAGCTCTGATTTACCCCAGAAACAATTTGCCTCAAGCTTAAACCCTCAGTAGGGATTTTCATCTCTTCATATTCATAACATTCCTTGTTCGTCAATCGCAATGACATTGCAGTTTTTACTACAAGGTCATAGATTGACTCCATCATCATTCGATTGGTTTCTACAGATATAAAAAAATAAATTAGATAATAATCTTCCGGTTTTCCTGGTAATCCAGTTTTTCTGAATGCAAATGCATCCACCATCATTGGTCCTTTCACATTTAACCGATAAGTAAAAGCATTTTTATACATTTCAAGCACCTGTGTTTCCAAATTCTGCCATGCTTTCATTTCATTTTGTTTATTCAGCTCTTTCATCTTAATGTTCATCGCAAACGTAGCCCCGGCAAATTCTGTTTCAGCTCCTTTGTTCTGCACATAACTTACCAACCTGGAAATGGAAACCGTTGCCTGAAGCGTCACAAATGTTTTTCCGTCCGGCATAAAGTTGCTTGCTATTTCTTTGTAGTTTTTGATGTTTCCACTTGCCACCGTCACTATTTCGTCCTTTACCAGTTCATCGTTCAAGATTGTGGTATTGGCAGAGACAAAAGTTCCGTATGCCTGTTCTATGGCACTACGCAAGGCTGTCTTGGTCGCTTCGTCTTTGGTAGCACCGTCCGCAGAAACAACCAACGTTACTTCATCATCTGAATTAGCCGTTGAGTTGTTTTCATCTGTTGGGAGTTTTCCCTTGAACGAGACTCCATTGTCTGTCTGTCCCTTATTTTTAGTCTGCGATTGATTTGCACCATCGATGAGTACTTGTTTCATCTTTTTTAACCAGTTTTGTGCCTCTACTTGCACAGCCATTGTCCCCAGGGCAATGAACAGCATTAAAAATTTTTTCTTCATTTTCTTGTATTGATTATTTGAACTATTTTTTTCATCACCATCTCTTTACGATAGTCTTCGCCACATTCTGCGGCTGCCCGTTGCCAAAAGCCACTCCTATCGCCTTGCACGCATCAACGATGCTACGTTTGAAAGCCTGTCTGTCTTCATACTGCTGCATCCGGAAGTCCCATTCCTGTTTGGCGTCCGCCTTCAGCTTGCTGCCGACCTCATTACGGAAAGACATCACCTCATTGTAATTCGCGGCTTTCGGGTCTATCCGGCCGATGATGTCTGCCACTTCCGCAGCCCCCGAGGTATCTGGTTGCTTCATCCAAACCGTTTTTGCCTCGTTTAACAGTGCTACGCATTCCGCATCAATCTTTTGTTTATAAATGGAAATAGCAGCATCCTGACATTGCCTGTAGCAGTCTGTGCACACATTGGGTACAGCCATCAGGCGGAATATCGCCTCGTCATACCGCTGCATCCCGGCCAGCGAACGGGCATTCGTAATGATTTCACTGCAATGTGAGGTGTAGAAAGCCAGAATCTTTTCTTTTGCCTCCCGCAACATTTCCTGCAAACACTGCTGGTTGGGATTGACCTTTGAGAATGCTGAGACAAAAGCCTTGGTCTCATTCGTGCCGATACCTGTCAGGGAAATGGTGGAGGTGGCATAGATCTTGTTCTCTACCACATCACCCACCATAAAGGTAACGTCCATCTTTTGCGACACGCGTGGCGGCGTGGAAGGCACTACGTCTTTGGAAGTAATGTCCACCTTGGCCGTCAACACAAAACGCTCGGCATAACCATTGTCCGCAAAGCCGTTTGCGGACAAGGCGCGGCTCAACTTGTTTTCCAGATTACGGCAAGCCTCTGCCGGGATTTCACCGTCAGGAACAACGGCACACATTGATATGCGGCTGTTATCAGACAATTCCTGCCCACAAACACCCAAACAAAAGACCAGGGTGCAAAATGCACCTATACATCTCCAAATCTTCATACGCATACAGACTTATTTTTCACCTAACACCAATATTGCTTCTCCCAACCCACGAATCATCACTTTGGACGTGATGTTGTAAGGCGCCTTCTGCAAGTAACGCCTCAGCTCCGTGGCAAATGCACGGGCATCCATGTCCCGTCCCCGCTCATCGGCAAGTGGAATGCGCACCTGCTCAAACTGAGCAAAACTCTCCGTTCCGTCCGTCAGGTTGAACATTCCTTTCACCGTGTGTCCGGCCAGCCAGTCCTGAATACAATCAGTCAACTCCATGCCGTCATATTCCGTCTCCAGGTCATTCTCCCAGTTGTCCCAACAACGCACGGTGAGGGTTATCTCACGTCCGTTTTTCCGTTGGTCGTCATACCAACGGGTCATCTGCTCGTCAAACGGTGTTACATTCTCTTTCACCGCTTGTTCCAGTAGCACGGGGATAGAGTTGGTAGAAGCCTTGGTTGTTCCTGTCGAAGTGGCTATGCGCTTGTTGGTGTAAGCATCAAATGCCTCTAGTGTGAACGAGACCGAATGCCCCTTGCTTTCCCGGTTCAGCTTCCACCAAATCTGAATGATGATGTCCGACTTTACCCGTCGCTTCAGCACATCCAATGGCGTTTCCACCAACGAAGCACCGGTAGCCTTGCTGGTCGTCACATTATCCTCTGCCGTCCGCATACTGATGTTCTTAATCTCCTGCTCGGCATCTTTCAAGCTATAGCCCAATTCGGTCAGCACACCGCCCACCTTGCTGATGACTTGCGGCAATTCGGTGTCTTCCATAAAGGCCTGTTGGTAATTGGGAACTTTGACCGTGCTCCCTTGATTGGAGAAAGAGGTCATGAAATAACGCTGGTTGCACCAGTTATCGCTGGGCAGAACCATAATGGTAGGCTTCTTGGCTTGTCCGAAAACTGTCAGCCCCCATATACAAAGCCAAACAAAGCATAATCTACATTTCATAGCATAATTGTTATAAAGTTTAACACATCTTTTACTTGTTTCATTGAATACATATTCTTCTTTATTGGTATCGGTAACTCTAAATATCATATCTCCTAGTAAGAGATATATCCAGATAAGCTAACTGCTGAAAATCAGAACTTTTTCAGCATTCCAGATAAAGGATTTGCTAAACAATTTCAGACAAAATGTTTTCTAATATTCCAAAATAAATGAGGCTTGGACGCGTAGTTGTAATATTATACATATCTTTGCAATACTAGCTATATCTCTTACTAGGAGATACAGATTTTTGCTAAACAGATTTCAACGGAATATC
>CAZOKL010000039.1:0-20071 GCA_964580305.1 uncultured Bacteroides sp. | reverse complement strand
CCCATAACTAAGATGGCATATGAAGATGATAGAGTATAATCACTCCATGTCACTGTCCAAACAGCCCCGAGAAACAATATATCCCCGGGGCTGTCAATTTTTATTTCGTTACTAAACTTACGCAAATATCTCTGAACGTTCCAAGTAAGCGATTACTTCACCGGCATCGACCGTCTGACCCTGCTTGGCACACACTTCCACAACGCGACCAGTGAATCCCGTGAGGATGTCCTCATTTTCGCCCCATGGAGTGGAAATGGAACAGAACACTTCGTCATGCTGATATTTACGGCCAACGAATGGCTCCATCAGCTCTCCGTTGAAATTCACCCCATAAATAATCTGACCACGACGTGGTGCCACGATTGGATCGGCCTTGGCACGCTTCATTTTTTTGATAGTCTCTTCATCGAAACCCTTCTTGACCATGGCGGCGTCTTTGGCCCGCTGCAAGTCGTCGAGGAAACGTTTCTTAGCTACCCCCGACTTGTAATCACGATATTGGCGGTCGTGCATAGCCAATTCGAAGAGTTCTTCGTCATCCTCACCATACTCCCAGCCGTTTTCATCCATCTCCTTGCGATATTTGTCAAGCTCATCGGGATAATAGCTCTGCGGATCTCCCTCCGTAAACTCATAGCCTTTCGACTTAGCCAGTTCAATGATTTCAGATGCCAACTCTCCAGGCAGATGTCCACTCTTGCCCAAAATCATGTCCCACGCATGGTTGTCGATCATAGTGAAACGCTCTTCACCCTTGACGAGCTGCATCACATTCATCAACGCTACGTTTTTCACATATTGACTAAACGGCGTCACCAAAGGAGGATAACCCAGCTTCGGCCACACGTAGGCCACTTCGTTGAAAAGCATCACCAGCAAATCATCGATACTCAGAGGCTCTTTACCCTGCCCCTTGAGTATCATGTTGATGCCCGCGTGCACGCCTTTCAGATCGGCCATCATCGAACCCATCATGCCGCCCGGCAGACCGCAGCCCAGGAGGAGCGACGACATATATTTGTTCGTTGGATCCATGAAGTAACCGAGAAAGTCGTCAATGAATTCCTGCGTCAGGCTGCGCACCTTCATGTAAGCGTTTATATTAATCTCAGGCACGTCGAAGCCTGCATTCTTCAACATGGACTGTACAGAGATGATATCCGGGTGAACCTTACCCCATGCGAGGGGTTCCATGGCCGTGTCAATGATGTCAGCACCGTTCTTACATACCTCAAGGATAGAGGCCATCGAGAGACCCGGACCGGAATGACCGTGATACTGTATGATGATGTCGGGGTGTTTCTCCTTAATACGGCGCACGAGTTCGCCCAGCATAGCGGGTTGACCGATACCTGCCATGTCCTTCAGACAGATTTCGGGGGCACCAGCAACGATGAGATGTTCAGCAATGTTACAATAATAGTCGACAGTGTGCACAGGTGACGTCGTAATGCAAAGCGTTGCCTGAGGAATCATATTTGCCTCAAGTGCATACTTAATGGAGGGGATGATGTTTCGCACGTCATTCAGACCGCAGAAGATACGCGTGATGTCTACACCCTGTGCCTTCTTCACCTTATACATCAAGCGGCGCACATCGGCCGGAACGGGATACATGCGCAGGGCATTCAGTCCGCGATCAAGCATGTGTGTCTGTATGCCGGCCTCATGAAAGGGCTTAGTGAAGGCACGCACAGCTTTATTTGGGTTCTCACCATAGAGCAGATTCACCTGTTCGAAAGCACCACCATTGGTTTCCACACGAGCGAAGCATCCCATGTCTATAATGTGCGGAGCAACTCGTTCCAATTGATCGATGCGGGGTTGGTATTTTCCGGATGACTGGAACATGTCTCGATAAACAAGACTGAATTTTATTTGCTTTTTCATGGAGGTATAAGATTTTAATCGTTCTCACTTTTTGTTCGACAAATATAAGTATTTCACAGAACCTACAATGATATTGGCGGATTTTTTTACGATATAGAGTATGCTTCTTGGAAAAAAGTCACTTATCCACATCCGATGTTTCTTCACCATATTTAGTCATCCATTAGAAATTATATCAACATACAAGTGTCATATATTGGACTTTCCGCCATTCGTACATTGTCCTGACTGTACTTTTCATCAGCTCTTGATGAATAACTTAAGTGATGCAGACTGACTTCTCGTCAATCTGCATCACTCACCTTTGTTTTTATCTATTCTGTATGGAGATTAGAAAAGAAATCTCAGAATGTCATTAAAGTTGGCCCAGATAAGGAGCAAGAAGAGGATGGACATGCCCACAATCTGTGCACGCTCCATGAATTTGTCGCTTGGTTTGCGTCGTGCAACGATTTCATAGATAAGGAAAAGCACATGACCACCGTCAAGCGCAGGAATGGGCAGAATGTTCATGAATGCCAGAATGATGCTGAGGAAAGCCGTCATCTCCCAGAAACGAGGCCAGTCCCACTGCGTGGGGAAGATACTGCCAATGGCGATGAAACCACCGAGGCTCTGTGCACCTTCCTTACTGAAAACATATTTCATGTCGTTCGCATATCCCTTGAGCACATTCACGCCATACTTCACGCCGGCTGGGAAGGAGGCCAAGAAACTGTATTCAACGACATGCGGTTTGTAATAACTGCCCAATGGTATGGCCATCACACCGGCTATAAAAGTGGAGTCGAGCTTCATCTGTAACGTATCGGTCACGCCCGTCGCCCGCACCACCTGAAGTGTCACGTTCTCATACTGCGCAGCAGCTTCAGGTTTCATAAGTGCCTTGTTTTTCAGCACGGTCAGTTGCTCCACAAAAGCATTCCAAGAATTGATGGACTGCCCATTCATTTCCACCAGACTGTCCCCCGGCAACACACCGGCACGGCTTGCGGCCGATCCTGTCAACACGGAGTCCACCTTGGCCGGGATTAGTATATCGACGAAGATGGGCTGTTCTTTCCCCACCGTGAGCAAACTGAGATCATCTGGAATGTAGATGCTTTCCTCATGTCCGTCACGTTGAACTGTGACAACCTTGGCGTCGACAATGCTACGCAACATGTCCATGCCATAACGTTCAAAAGGCTTGTCGTCGGCACGGAGCAGAATATCACCATCACGGAAACCAATGTTCCGAGCACGTTCGTTGAACTTCATGCCGTGACTCATCTCGGGCAGAGAATAATAACTGTCGCCCCAAGAAAAGAGAACCATGGAATAAATGAAAAGTGCCAGCAGGAAATTGAACAGCACACCTCCCACCATCACCAGCAAACGTTGCCATGCCGGCTTGGAACGAAACTCCCACGGTTGTGGGGGCTTGGCCATCTGTTCCTTGTCCATCGACTCGTCAATCATGCCGGCAATTTTCACATATCCTCCCAAAGGGAGCCAACCGACACCATATTCCGTGTGACTGTTTTTGGGTTTATACCTGAACAAAGCAAACCAAGGATCAAAAAAGAGATAGAATTTCTCCACCCGGATTTTGAACAGGCGAGCAAAAAGATAATGCCCCCCTTCATGGATGATGACCAGCAGAGAAAGCGACATCATCAGTTGCAGGGCACGAATCAAAAATGTTTCCATTGTGTAGTTTGTGAGTGTTTTTTGAGTTGTTAGTTTATAAATTCTCCGGCCACGCGTCGCGCTTCGGCGTCGGTGGAAACATAGTCGTCATAGGTGGGTGTTGCCACAAACGTGACACGCTGCATGGTGCGCTCGATGACCTCGCTCATGCCGAGGAAAGATATGCGGTCATGCAGGAAAGCATCAACAACGACTTCATTGGCAGCATTGACAATGCAGGGCATATTGCCACCCTTGTGTAAAGCATCATAGGCCAAAGCCAAGTTGCGGAAACGCCGGGTGTCAGGCTTTTCAAAGGTAAACGTCCCGATGCGTGCGAAATCCACCCGCTCCACCGACAAAGGAATGCGTGCCGGATAAGAAAGAGCATACTGAATGGGCAGACGCATGTCGGGCATACCGAGCTGTGCCTTCACCGCCCCGTCAGCAAACTGCACCATAGAGTGTATGATGGACTGCGGATGTACGACTACTTCTATCTGGTCAGGACGCACACCAAAGAGCCATTTGGCCTCCATCACCTCAAATCCCTTATTCATCATCGACGCCGAATCAATGGTAATCTTGGCCCCCATGTGCCAGTTGGGATGATGCAGTGCCTGCTCTTTGGTCACCGTTGCCAGTTGTTCTGCCGTAAACGTGCGGAAAGGCCCTCCCGACGCTGTCAAGATGACCTTTTCTAACTTGTTCCCTGTCTCCAGACATTGAAAGACAGCAGAGTGTTCAGAGTCCACCGGCAGGATGGGCACATGATATTTCTCCACCAAACGGGTGATAAGATCGCCCGCCACGACAAGTGTCTCTTTGTTGGCTAAAGCAATGGTCTTTCCTGCACGGATGGCGTTCATGGTCGGACGTAATCCAGCATATCCCACCATAGCCGTAAGTACAACATCAATAGGGGCCGATTCCACAACCTGACAAAGCGCATCCTCACCGGCATACACCTTAACAGGCAGGTCGGTCAGAGCTTCCTTCAGCTCGCCGTACTTGTCGGGATTGGCTATCACGACAACCTCCGGCATGAACTGTCGTGCCTGCTTGGCCAACAACTCCACATTGCTATGAGCCGTCAGGGCATAGGCTTCATAGCACTCAGGATGCTCCGCTATGACTTGCAATGCCTGCGTCCCGATGGAACCTGTAGAACCTAATATAGCTATTTGCTTTTTCATTGTCTGAGATATTAGTTTAAAACACGATGTATTGCTCCGGGTTGAGCACTTGTCCGCGATGCCACAGCTCAAAATGCAGGTGCGGACTTCCTTCTTTCCCGTCGGATTTTCCTCCCACTAACGCAATTACTTCCCCGGCCGTCACTTTGTCACCCGTTGACTTGAGCAACGAGCCACAGTTCTTATAAGCCGAAACCAGATTGGTCGCATGCTGTAACAATATCACATAACCACTCTCCGGTATATAACCACAGAAAATGACCGTGCCATCCAGCGTGGCCAATACACTTTCTTTGACATCGGCGGCTATATCCACACCGAAATGATGCCCTTCCGGGTCAAAGTTTTTAGACAATAGTCCCAAAGCCGGGCGATAAAAGATGATGTCGGACATAGCTGTCGAAGCTTTTACATTGGCCAGATTATACTTCTCCTGCTCTTCGAACTCTTTCCGAAAGCGTTCCTCATTCTCTGTACGTTCCATCAGTTCCTCCGAACGTTGGACAGTGAGCGAATCGATGGAGCGGACGGAGTCGGGCCTCACTTCCCCGCGAATGATGTCCTGGAGATTCATGACATACAGATTTTGCCGTTCAAGCAAACGACTGAGCGAATCAGCCAGCAGAGCATTGTCCACAATCTGCTTTCGCACTTCACTGTTTATATAGCCGGGCAGATAGTTGCGCAAAGGAGTAAACGACACAATCAATGCAGCAATGACAAACAGCACGCCAAACACCACCAGCAACAGCGACAACCCATTCAGTTTAGACACATAAAGCCCCACCACCTCTTCCAAGGTGTTTTCATTGACAATGGTCAACTTGTATTTAAACTTTATATTCTGCCAAAATGGCTTTCTCTTCATAGGCAAATGTGTTGTCAATTCTCCATTCCCAACTGCAACAAACCGTCGGGCATCTGCAACAGCATCCGACGCTGTTCGTGGTCAAGTTCTTTTATAAATTCCTCATGCGCCGGAACCAGCAGTTCCCGTCCGCCATGTTCAATGATAAAAAGGGTGTTCGCCGTGGAATCATCAACAGCCACAACATGACCTAACTTTCCATGATTTACGTCAACCACCTCAAAACCTACAAAATAGGGCCATGACAATCCTTCATCCGTGGTCTCGACCGCCAAATGAAGTGGAAAGTAGACTTCCACGTTCGTGAAGCGACGCGCTTGCTCTGCTGTGTCAATACCTTCAAACTTCACAAGCGCCACGGTGTCGGTCTTGAAACGATATTCCTCAATGAAGAAGGGCACAAAAATGCCCTCCATCAGGCAAATCAGGTAGTCACAATCCACACGGTCGAACACATCGTCCGTGAAGAAAAATGACACTTCACCCTTGATGCCATGCGGCTTAGTTAATACACCTATTTTATATATTTCTTCTTTCTTTATCATTTACATTCACATTCCTGCGCTTTTGCTCCGAACTTTTCCAAAGCCTGCTGTCAGATTCTTGTGATGCCGGCTCCCAAGGCATTTAAACGTCCTTCGATGTTCTGATAGCCCCGGTCGATTTGCTCCACATTACTGATGCGACTGATGCCGTCGGCACTCATTGCGGCAATGAGCAAGGCTATGCCCGCACGAATATCGGGCGACGCCATGTTGCCGCCACGAAGGCGGAACTTACGGCCATGCCCGATGACCACGGCCCGATGAGGGTCGCAAAGGATGATTTGTGCTCCCATGTCAATGAGCTTGTCCACAAAGAACAGACGACTTTCGAACATCTTTTGATGGATGAGCACACTACCCTTGGCTTGCGTGGCTACGACCAGCATCACACTGAGCAAATCGGGCGTCAAACCCGGCCACGGTGCATCTGCCAGTGTCAGTATGGAACCATCCATAAATGTCTCCGCAGCATAGCATTCCTGTTCGGGCACGAAAATGTCGTCATCTCTTTGCTCCAGAGTGATGCCCAACCGACGAAAACTCTCGGGAATGATGCCCAGATTCTCGTAAGAAACGTTCTTGATGGTGAGTTCACTTTGCGTCATGGCAGCCATGCCAATGAAACTGCCCACTTCAATCATGTCCGGCAACACGGTGTGCTCACAGCCATGAAGTTTCTCTACACCTTCAATGGTCAAGAGATTGGAAGCAATGCCGCTGATTTTAGCTCCCATGCGGTTCAGCATACGGCAAAGCTGCTGCACGTAAGGTTCACAGGCTGCATTATAGATGGTTGTTGTTCCCTCGGCGCGTACGGCCGTCATGATGATGTTGGCCGTGCCGGTGACCGAAGCCTCATCGAGCAACATATATGTTCCTTTAAGGTGGTCAGCCTTGATTACATAAGCCTTCTTCTCTTCATCATAATGAAACACCGCACCCAAGCGCTGGATGCCGATGAAGTGAGTGTCCAGCCGACGACGCCCAATCTGGTCACCACCCGGCTTTGCATACACTGCTTGTCCGCACCGTCCCAGCATCGCACCGATGAGCATCACCGACCCACGAAGCTTGGCGCATTTTCTCAGGAAAGCCTCACTTGAAGCAAACTCCAAATCCAGCTCGTCAGCCTGAAAGCTATAAGCACTCACGCCCTCGCGCGACACTTTCACACCCATATCGCGCAACAACTGGATGAGGTTGTTCACATCCAGGATGTCCGGCACATTATGAACGGTCACTTTCTCCGGTGTCAATAATGTGGCACAGAGGATTTGAAGCACTTCATTCTTAGCTCCCTGTGGACGGATGTCACCCTTCAAGCGATGTCCGCCTTCTATTACAAATGCTGCCATAGTGGTTAGTTTTTAAGGTTTGAATCCGGTGAGGCCTCGTGTTTATGCACCCAAGCCCCACTTAATATTTACGTTTCTGATTGTTAGTGTTGCCTGTATGCCGCTTGCGCTGCTGTTGTGTGTGCTGACGCTGTTGCGCAGGTTGCTGGGGTGCACTGATGTCCAAGTGGAGCACCTCTTCACTCAGGCTGATTGCCCCGCCGGACATCTCACAGATGTCATCAAAAATCTTCTGATCCTCCACGGTGTCCTTGTTCCACGTGATGTAATCTTTCTTCATATGGATGGCAATCAAGCATATCAGTTGCTCCTTCTCATCTCCTTCCGGCATCTCCACCGCCTTTTGAATCAAAGCCTCGATGTAGCTTCCATAGTGACGGTAATGAATCTGGCCGGCCGAATAAGGGATGCGCTCCGGTTTCACATTCAGCGTCTCGGGTTTCACTATTTCATAAGGATAGTCGATGTCGAGCTTGAAGTCGGCCATGATGGCCAAGTGATCCCACAACTTGCGTTTGAAGTCGGGCACTTCACGCAGATTGGGAAACATGCCACTCATGATGTTGACAATCGTGTTGGCACAACACTGACGCTCCTCGCGGTCTTCAATGGTCAGTGCATAGTCCACCATGTTCTGCACACTGCGCCCATACTCGGGAAGTGCCATTCTCTTTCGTTGGGTATTGTAATTATATTCGTGAAACATAATCTTTGGGTATTCTATTCTTTGTTTGTATGATTTGACAGAAATCCTTTCATCTCCGGACTTCACACTCTATGTTTTACAGCAGTTTTTTCGGACAAGAGGCCACAAATTCTTTCAAATAGAAGGGTTCAAAATAAGCCACATCTTTAAAATCACCCTGTGCGAAGGCTTTTTCAGCCAAAGGGAACATCCATTCTGCCAAGGGATGTATGTTTTCCTCGAAATGTGCATTGGGATGCAGGATTTTTTCCTTGCATTTGGCAGCACCATTACCAAAAAAATAGACAGGGTGTGCATTGAGATATTCCTCATAAGAACATTCGTCAATGATGTCAGCCTCAATGTCGCGCACCGGACGTAAGGCACGGTCATAGAGCGCCGCAAATACTTCCATGCGCCGCGCGTCAATCATGGGACAGAGCAAAGCGTCGTCCGGCAAGTCCTTTTGCAACAGCACGGGGACACACAAAATCTCAAGCGTCGGCAATCCAATCAAGGGGATGTCGCGTCCGTAGCATACTCCCTTGGCCATGGACACTCCGATGCGAAGCCCCGTGTATGAGCCCGGGCCGCAACTCACAGCCACTGCATCCAACGGGATGGCATGACTATCGGCAAAAGAGAGCGCTTCGTCCACATACACGCCCAATGTCACGGCGTGGGATGGCCCTTCGTAGTCTGTCTTTGAAAATATGCATTGTCCGCTTTCACTCAACGCCACGGAACATATTTGCGTCGAGGTTTCTATATGTAATATGCACGACATAATCTGCTTTGTGTTTATGCTCTAACGTGAATGCAAAGTTAGTACAAAAAGTAAAAGCACAGAAATGTCAGCATGAGAAAATTGGCTTTCAAGTCATTCCCAACATCGGTCCTCATTGCAGCCTATAAAGCGGTCGACCTTCCCCTAGACTCCGTGCTTGTCCGCCCTAGACTCGGCGTTCGCCTACCCTAGAGGCCGCCCGAGCCTACCCTTAATGGCGTCCCCCGAGTGCAATCAGTCGGCTGTCCGCCATATATATAATTGACAGGCTTGCATAACCACATTTGTCTGTCTTTCAGAAGTGTAGATTCGGAGAGACCATGAATGCAGTTACAGGAATGAAACGACGCAAGTTCGGAAAGCACAAAAAGAACAGAGCCACAAAGACACGTTCATGAATCACGGTGTCTCTATGGCTCTGTTTTCCATTACCTTAATGCATCCTCTTTCAGGGCCGACAAATGAGTACGAATTCATCCGTCGGAACCTTCTTCAGAACAATATGAAGATTATTCACCCTGTGGTGCCTTTTTCTCTTTGAGTGGTTTTTGCGGCATAGGAGCTTTGTCACGAGGCTGACGCTCTTCCATCTCCCGTCCGACACGACGCATGTTGAAACGTTCCAGACTGTATATCTTACGAATCTGCTTCATAGTGAGGATGTTCTTGAACTCTTTATAGTATTTTTCCTTCACATCAATCAGCTTGCGTCCTTGTGTAAACTGCTGTTCGATTTCCTGTGCAATTTCATCATCGGTCATCTCGACACCCGGCTGTTTTTTCTCACACGAGAGCCGACATGCCTCCATCTCTTTCTGATACTCCTCATAGACAGGCGTAAACTTCGCAGCCGTCTTGTCATCAAGCATCAAGACATTTAGCACTTGCTTAAGTTGCATTTCCTTGAAATCCGGTTTTTCCTGACGCGGTGCGCCTTTCTCATCGTTCGGTTCTTGTGCCGATAGACTGCCGCCCAGCAGGAACAGGGCCGACAAAAACAATAAAATTCTCATTTTCATAAATTAATCTATTAATTAAGTAAATAAATCAAATAATCATTCTTCCACATACAGAGTCAGTGTGACATCGGCTGCATAATAATCATACAAATCTGTCAACTCCTCGTCTGAAAGCCGGCTGACATAGGCATCCATATTCTCGGCGATGCTCACCATCACATCTCCATGAGGATCAGACGGATGCAAACTGTCAACATTTCGTCCACCCCAAAAGACGAAACCTGTCACCACAGCTGCCGCAGCAATCGTCGATATACCCAGACACAGCCTCCGCCGACGTGCCCGCCGGTGGAGAGTGATGCGCTGCATCATACGGCTTGGAAAAGCTTCAAAAAAGCCTTCCGGCACGCGATAGGGCATCTTTTTTCCAATATGTTCCAAATCAAAGTCTTTCATAATAGTTCTTTTGTATATATTTCTTTATGTTCTCTTTGGCATAATGGAAATTAGTCTTCAGTGTTTCCACTTGCGTATTGAGTATCTCGGCTATTTCTGCATATTCAAGCTCGTCATAATAACGCAGGCTGAACACCAACCGTTGCTTCTCAGGCAAGTGCTGGATGGCCTTTTGAAGCCACACCAGCTGTTCGGCTGTATCGTCATCAACAGTAGTGTCTTGCATTTCATAGACATATTTCTGTTCCACGTCGTCGAGTGCAAGCATGGCCTGTTTATGTTTCTCAATGAACCGAAGCACTTCGTTTGTCGCTATCTTGTAGAGCCACGTTGACAACTTGCTGTTCCCTTTGAAGGAACCCAGATGCCGATAGGCTCGAAGAAATGTCTCCTGCAACACATCCTCGGCATCTTCATGATGCACCAGCATACGGTGTATGTGCCAATACAAAGGCTCCTGATACTTTTCAATCAAACACTTGAAACCTTTATCCTTATCCAAATGAACAATTTTCAGAATCTCTTCATCCATGTTCCATTTGATTGTTTGCTTAGTAGACCCACCCGACCATTTCGAAGTTCAAGGGCGGTGTGGCCTTTAACCTTCATTAAGTCACAGCAATAAAAAAGGCCATCCATGATTTTGTCACGGATAGCCTCCTTTTGCATTTATATCTATTTATGTTTCTTGCTGTTCAGCAAGTTGGCGTATGGCTTTGCACAGTTGGTCAGGACAGGATGTAAGACGATTTCCGCACCGAATGCCCTCCAAGCGGGTCAACACTTCTCCAGTTGGCATCCCCTTCACCAGACTGCAAATGCCCTTCAGGTTGCCATTGCAACCACCCCAGAAATGAACATCACTAATGCGCCCGTCTATCACTTCCACCTCTATGTGGTTGCTACACGTCCCTATCGTTTTGTAGAGTATCTTCATTTGTCAGAATGAGGTTGGTTTACTCTCCTTCGGCAGGCTTCATGTTCGTGTAGACGGTTTGCACATCGTCAAATTCTTCCAAACGCTCTACCATTTTGTCGATGGTTTCCCGCTGTTCAGGGGTGACGTCCTTCAAGTCATTAGGGATATAGGTAAAGTCACCACCAACATCTTCAAAGCCACACTCCTCCAAATGTTTCTGGATGGCAGCATAACTCTTTGGATCACCATAGATGGTGATAGTGCCTTCTTCGGAGTCTTCATCATACTCGTCATCCACATTGTAGTCAATCAAGTCAAGAATCAGTTCCTCCATATCCATTCCCTCCTTCTTCTTGAAAGTGAACACGCACTTGTGATCAAAAAGAAATGCCAGCGAGCCGGTGGTACCCAAGTTACCTCCGAACTTGTTGAACACAGAGCGTACATCGGCCACAGTACGTGTCGTGTTGTCAGTCAATGTATCTACAAAAATAGCAATACCATGAGGACCATAGCCTTCATAAGTCATGCCTTTGTAATCGCTTTGGTCTTTGCCCATGGCGTTCTTGATGGCACGTTCGATGTTGTCTTTCGGCATATTCTCACGCTTGCAAGTAGCAATGACTGAACGCAAGGCGGGATTGTTTTCGGGTTCAGGGCCTCCTGCTTTCACAGCAATAGCAATCTGTTTACCCAGTCTTGTAAATGTTTTGGCCATGTGGCCCCATCTTTTCAGCTTTGAAGCTTTTCTATATTCAAATGCTCTTCCCATTGGATTAATATTTTAGAATCTATATCGTTTATATTACTTATCTCAATTTTGCTCCCAACTTATTTTCTAAATTGACGATGAGCTTTTGCATGATTTTATCGATTTGCTTATCGTTCAGCGTCGTATGCTCATCTTGCAGCAGGAAACTGACAGCATAACTCTTCTTGCCCTGCTCCAAGTTTTTTCCTTCATACACGTCAAACAGTTCGACTGCTTTCAGCAATTTCCGTTCTGTGTCATAAGCAATCTTTTCCACTTCGGCAAACTGCACTTTCTTATCGAGCAACAAAGCCAAGTCACGCTTCACGGCCGGATATTTGCTGATTTCCGTATAGCTCACCTTCACGTTCTTCACGGCCTTCATCAGTTCATGCCAGTTGATTTCAGCATAGTAGACCTCATTGTCCAAATCAAAAGTCTTCTGAAGTGCCTTCGTCAGTACACCATAAGTAGCCAACAATTTTCCACCACGGGTGTGGATGCTGACAGCAACAGAATAGATATCATCGCTCAAATTGCCAAATACCACAGAACCAAGATTCAAGCCCAAGCGAGTGAAGATGTTCAGCACGTATGCCTTTAGTTCATACACGCTGGAATCTTCATCCGGATGAGCCCACGAGTTGCTCACACGCTTACCGGTCACCCAAAGAGCCAAATGGCTGTTTTCGCTATAAGCGGCCAACGGCTTCTCCGGATTCTTCTTGTCTGCATTATAATAATAGCAGTTACCAAATTCAAAGAACTTCAAGTCTGCACATTTGCGGTTCACATTGTGACGAATGCTCTCCAAACCACCAAACAACAATGTCTGGCGCATGCAATTCAAGTCACTGCTGAGTGGATTCATCAACATGACAAGGCGTTGAGAGGGATAAGTCTCCAGTCCCTCATAGTAGGCCGACTTGGTCAGTGAGTTGTTCAAGATTTCATTAAAACCACAGCCCACCAACTGTTCCGAAACGAGATTCTGCATCTTCTGCCATTGGTCGACTTCACCCTTCACTGTAAGACTGGACCTCAGAGTGGTCGGTATCTCGACATTGTTATAACCATAGATACGGAGAATGTCTTCCACCACGTCGCACGGACGTTGCACATCCACACGATAGGCCGGGACTTGCAGGGTGATGCCTTCGGGAGTTTCCGAGATAATCTTCATCTCCAGACTGGTCACGATGCTCTTGATGGTCTCCACTGGAATGAACTTACCCACGAGGTCGTGCACATATTGGTAATTCAACTCCACGGTAAAACCTGAAATCGGATGTGGATACAGGTCTTTGATGTCCATGGAAATGGTTCCTCCGGCCAACTCCTTGACAAGGATAGCAGCCAGTTTCAAGTAATATATCGCACTATTGGGGTCGATGCCACGCTCAAAACGGAACGATGAGTCTGTGTTCAGGCCGTGACGGCGCGCTGTCTTGCGGACAACCGTCGGGTTAAAGTATGCACTCTCCAGGAACACATTCTTGGTAGCCTCTGTCGAACCGGAGTCTAAACCACCGAACACACCGGCCATACACATAGGTCCTTCAGCATTGCATATCATCAAATCATGCGCATCAAGTTTGCGTTCCACACCGTCAAGCGTCACGAAAGGGGTGTCTTGCGGCATCGTCTTCACAATGACTTTACCTCCTTTTATTTTGTCAGCGTCAAAGCAATGAAGCGGTTGTCCATAAGCATGGAGGATGTAATTGGTCACATCGACCACATTGTTTATGGGGCGAAGACCTATCAGGCGCAACTTGTCTTGCAGCCAGGCAGGACTTTCCTTGACCGTCACACCCTTGACTGTCACGCCGGCGTAACGGGGACAAGCAACAGCATCGGTCACTTCAATCTCAATGGGCAGGTCATTATTGTCCACATGGAAAGCCTCATCCGACGGACGGGTCAATGACGTGGCCTTACCGGCTTGAACCAGATAGGCATAAAGGTCGCGAGCCACCCCGTAGTGTGAACAAGCATCGGCACGGTTGGGTGTGATGTCCACCTCCAGTACATAGTCGCTCTTGATATTGAAATAGTCTTTGGCAGGAGTTCCGGGAACAGCGTCGGCCGGGAGCACCATGATGCCGTCATGACTTGTGCCCAGCCCTACTTCATCTTCCGCGCATATCATGCCCAGCGACTCCACACCGCGGAGCTTGGACTTCTTGATGGTGAAACACTCGTCACCATCATAGAGCTTCGTTCCCAGTGTGGCTACGACCACTTTCTGTCCGGCCGCCACATTAGGCGCACCGCATACAATCTGCACGGGGTCGCCACTACCAAGATTGACAGTCGTGATGTGCATGTGGTCTGAATTGGGATGAGGTTCGCACGTAAGCACCTCACCGATGACTACGCCTTCGAGTCCTCCCTTGATGGATTGCACTTCTTCCACACCTCCCACTTCCAAACCGATGGACGTCAATGCCTCGGCTACCTCGGTGGGAGTCAGGTCAAAGCTGACATACTCTTTCAGCCAATTATAAGAGATATTCATATATACAGTTATTTAGTTGTTCGTCAAAAGATTTGCAAAATTACAAAATTTTCGCTTGACCGGGTGCATGCGGTATAAAAAAACGCCACCTTTGCCCACTCAAAACAGGGCATTAAGGCCGGCCGACCTTACCTTCCTTTCGGAGCAAACCCCGAAAGGAGGCCGTGCTCGGGCGGAATCCTATCCGTGCTTGCCCGCCCTCTATAGGTATCAGATGCAATGTTTTTCCCGACTCTCTCAACCCTTTCTAAAAAGGAACCCCCGACACGGGCGGACCTGCAAAGGGGTCGTCTTGCGGAATGTTGGGCGAAGGAGGCGGAGCCATGCCAGGGTCATTCAGGCGGGAACTGCGCAACAGCTCACCCTCCACAGGGATTATCATGTCGTCATCGGGGTTTTGGAAACGGGCATACTCTGACTTGAAACGCAACAAAACATCCCCTACGGCACCATTACGATGCTTGGCTATGATAATCTCGGCCATGCCACGCAAGTCATTACCCTTCTCATCCTGATAGATTTTATAGTATTCCGGGCGATGGATGAAACAAACCATGTCGGCATCCTGCTCGATGGCTCCCGATTCACGAAGGTCACTCAGCTGCGGACGCTTGCCGTCGACCCCCTCACGGTTTTCCACACCACGGTTGAGCTGACTCAGGGCAACGATGGGGATGTTGAGCTCTTTAGCCAGCCCTTTGAGCGAACGGGAGATGGTGCTGACTTCTTCCTGGCGACTGCCGAACGACATGCCGCTGGCATTCATCAGCTGGAGATAGTCAATGATGATGAGCTTCACTCCGTGTTCACGAACCAGACGGCGTGCCTTTGTGCGAAGCTCAAACACGGAGAGTGACGGTGTGTCATCCACATAAAGCGGGGCGTCATACAGGTCTTTGATTTTATAGTCCAGCTGGCCCCACTCGTAAGGAGCAAGCTGGCCGCTGCGAATCTTTTCACCGGGAATCTCACAGACATTGACAATCAGACGATTCACCAGCTGAACATTGCTCATCTCAAGCGAGAAGAGCGCCACCGGCACCTTTTGACCAACGGCTATGTTCTTGGCCATGGAGAGGACGAAAGCCGTCTTGCCCATCGCCGGGCGTGCGGCTATAATCACCAAATCAGAGTTCTGCCAGCCGGACGTCATCTTGTCCAGCTGATGAAAGCCGCTTGGCAAGCCGCTCAGACCGTCGGTGCGGGCGGCAGCCTTCTGCAACATGTCATAGGCTTCCTTGATGACGGGGTTGATTTGGGTATAGTCCTTCTTCATGTTCTGCTGGGAAATCTCAAACAGCTTGCCCTCGGCTTCCTGCATGAGGTCATCGACATCCTGCGTGGCATCGAAAGCTTTTGTCTGGATATTACTCGTGAAGGTGATGAGCTCGCGGGCTAGGAATTTCTGGGCAATGATGCGGGCATGATATTCTATGTGGGCCGATGAAGCCACCTTCCCGCTCAGCTGGGTGATGTAAAAGGGTCCGCCCACATCGTCCAGCTCGCCAGTCTTTTTCAACTGCTCCACAACGGTGAGAATGTCCACCGGCTGCTGCTGCATGGCCAAAGTACTGATGGCCTTGTAAATAAGTTGATGACGCACGTCGTAAAAGGATTCGGGGCGGAGAATCTCGCTCACCAGCGAATAGGCATCGCGCTCAATCATGAGCGCACCAAGCACAGCTTCCTCCAGTTCGGGAGCCTGAGGCTGAAGGTGACCGTATTCGTTCATCTCGGGCACATGCACCCGCGGCTGGCGGGCACGTGAAGAGGTTCGTTTCGGTTCGGGCATAATTGATAGGTCTGTATACGTGGCGCAAAGATACAGAATCTCCGGGGGAGCTGCGCGGACGCATACAGGCTTTTTTTCGGCAGGAATGCGCTTCTTTTAACGGACAGATTGTCTATTTATAAATCTTTCACGTATATTTGCCCGGACTTAAACTTTTAGTGCTTTATGATAACATTTCCTAACGCAAAAATAAACCTCGGGCTCTACGTCACCGAACGACGTACTGACGGCTATCACAACCTGGAGACTATCTTCTATCCCATCCATCTGGAAGATGCCCTTGAAGTGATTCCTCTCAAGGACAACAAGCAAGAGTTTGACCTCAAAATCACGGGCACTCCCATCGACGGTACGCCGGAAGACAACCTCGTCGTGCGGGCCTATCGGCTGCTGAAGCAGGATTTCGGCCTCCCGCCTATACATATATATATGTACAAGCACATTCCCCTCGGAGCCGGGCTCGGAGGAGGGTCGTCAGATGCCGCGTTCATGATCAAACTCCTTAACGAGAAATTCGCCCTCGGACTGACGACCGAACAGATGGAGGACTACGCTTCACGTCTGGGTGCCGACTGTGCGTTCTTCATTCGAAACCGACCGGTGCTGGCCACAGGCATAGGCAATGTGTTCACGCCCATCGACCTGACACTCAAAGGCATGTATATCGTGTTGGTGAAACCATCCGTCAGTGTGTCGACACGAGAAGCGTATGCAGGTGTGACACTCTGTAAGCCCGAAGCTCCTCTCACGGAGCTCATCCGCAGCCCTATTGAGGAATGGCGCCACTGCATCACAAACGCATTCGAGCCGAGCATCTTCCGGGCCCACCCTGAAATCGCGGCCATCAAAGACAAGCTCTATGACATGGGCGCCGTCTATGCGTCGATGTCCGGCTCCGGGTCGGCGGTCTACGGCATCTTCCGTGAGTCCGTCCCTTATGTTGACGAGCACTTCGGAAAGCATTTCTGCCGTATCCGCGAGTTGGAGTGAGCCGCAGACGTGAATGTGCAGCAAGTCTGCCCAAGGAGTGCAATGCGCTGCGAACCTGCTCTTTCCAAAAGATTTTCAAAAGACATGAAGCCTCACTTTATCTTTCGAAAAGATAAAGACTCTTTTTCGGAATTTTACTACTTTTGCAATTCTAAAAACAGATTACAATCAAAAAAGACATATATCAATGGCAAAAGAACTGAAAGAACTGACTAAACGCAGCGAAAACTATTCACAATGGTATAATGACCTGGTCGTAAAAGCCGACTTGGCCGAACAGTCGCCCGTGCGCGGATGCATGGTAATCAAGCCTTACGGATATGCCATCTGGGAGAAAATGCAACGCACGCTCGACGACATGTTCAAGGCAACGGGACACGTGAATGCCTACTTCCCACTGTTAATCCCGAAATCCTATCTGAGCCGCGAGGCGGAACATGTGGAAGGATTCGCCAAGGAGTGCGCCGTGGTGACTCATTACCGACTGAAGAACACCGAAGACGGTAGCGGCGTCATTGTTGACCCGACGGCCAAACTGGAAGAGGAACTCATCATCCGCCCCACCTCGGAAACCATTATCTGGAGTACCTACAAGAACTGGATTCGCTCCTACCGCGACCTGCCCATCCTGTGCAACCAGTGGGCTAACGTCGTACGCTGGGAAATGCGTACCCGCCTATTCCTCCGCACGGCTGAATTTCTGTGGCAGGAAGGCCACACGGCACATGCCACCCGTGAAGAAGCCGAAGCTGAGGCTCAGAAGATGCTCCACGTGTATGCCGACTTTGCGGAAAATTATATGGCCGTGCCGGTGGTGAAAGGTGTGAAGTCGGCCAACGAACGCTTTGCCGGTGCACTCGATACTTATACCATCGAAGCCCTGATGCAGGATGGCAAGGCCCTGCAGAGCGGCACTTCGCATTTCCTGGGACAGAACTTTGCCAAGGCCTTCGACGTGCAATTCGTTGACAAGGAAAACAAGCTTGACTATGTATGGGCCACTTCGTGGGGTGTGTCGACCCGTCTTATGGGTGCGCTCATCATGTCGCACTCTGACGACAACGGTCTCGTGCTTCCGCCGAAGCTCGCCCCCCTTCAAGTAATCATCATACCTATATATAAAGGTGAAGAACAACTGAAACTCATCGACGAAAAGGTGGCTGGCATCGTGGAGCGCCTGCGCGCATTGGGCATTTCCGTGAAATATGACAACGCTGATAACAAACGCCCAGGCTTCAAGTTTGCTGACTACGAACTCAAAGGTGTACCCGTCCGCTTGGTGATGGGTGGCCGCGACTACGAAAACAACACGATGGAAGTTATGCGCCGCGACACGTTGGAGAAGCAAACAGTTTCCTGCGAGGGCATTGAAGTATATGTAAAAAACCTGCTTGATGACATCCAGGCCAACATATATAAGAAGGCACTTGATTATCGCGAAAACCACACCGTGAAGGTGAACACTTGGGACGAGTTCAAAGAACAAATCGAAAAAGGAGGTTTCATTCTGGCTCATTGGGACGGCACCACCGAAACCGAAGAACGCATCAAGGATGAAACAAAAGCCACCATCCGCTGCATTCCTTTCGAAGCCGATGAGGAAAGTCTCACACCGGGTGTGGACATGCTCACTGGCAAACCGTCGGCACGCCGCGTGCTCTTCGCCCGTGCTTATTGATACCCCATCCAGATGCGGAAAGCGGAGGAACTATTTCTTTTGCCTGTGCTTTCCGCATCTTTGCTTATATACATGCACATACTTATATTAAACGCCAGCCCCCGCCAACAAGGCAGCATTGCCTCCATGCTAAATGCCATGGGCGAAGAAGCTACTCGCCGGAATGCAGAAGTAGAAAGCATACGAATAGCAGATTTGCGCATTCATCCCTGCACCGGATGTATGGCCTGCCGTGCAACAATGAAATGTGTGTTGCCTGAAGACGATGCACAACGCATCATGCAAAAAATAGCCATTTGTGACGTACTCATCATTGGTGCACCTTGTTATTGGGGCAACATACCGGGCACACTCAAGATACTCTTTGACCGCATGGTCTACGGTCTCATGGGAGAAAGCTCACGCGGTCTCCCCCGCCCGCTTCACAAGGGGAAACGGGCCATTATTGTGAGCACCAGCACTACACCTTGGCCCTTTAACATCTGGTTCAACCAAACACGCGGTGTAGTGAAAGCTTTGCGGGAAATTCTGAAATGGAGCGGCTTCCGCCTGGAGGCCGTTATCGAGCGTGGAGGTACCAAACAGAAGCCCATCAGGGAAAAAGACTTGGCATGCTGCCGCCGTGTCATGCAGAAGACACTAAAAATATAAGGCCATTTATACAATCTTACACGAGGCACATATTCAAGCCTCAACAATATGACTTATGCAGCATGATGTATAAGTGCTAAGTTTTTTAACTGAAAAGTTGGGTATATCAAAAAGAAGGTTTACATTTACAGCAGAATTAACATTTGAAAAAACATATATAGGGAGATAGAGCGTAAGGGACAAGGACTTTACCCCTATAAAGAGAATATACTTGTCCCTTCTTTTTATTCATCTTCTTACCGAATCACATAGATATCCTCCTCCAGATTGGTGTTTCCGTTTGAGCGTATGGCAAAAGCCGCAGGCCTGTCGGAACAGCGTCTGGGACGCAGGAGCTGTTTCAGTCCTTCCGCA
>CAZOKL010000038.1:0-20724 GCA_964580305.1 uncultured Bacteroides sp. | reverse complement strand
TTTTTATGTTAGTTTCTTAAAGAGTGGTAGTATGCTTTCAGTTGGCAGATGTCCTTCTCTTTGTCAGTGAAGACTTCCAGCAGTTTGGGCTTGTGGCTGTCGGGCGCTGTGAGGAGGCGGATTGTTTCATGCAGGTCTGTTTCGTTTCGGGCTGTCAGGTAGTCGAATCCGCGTTCTTTCGCCCAGCCTTCGGCCGTAGTAACGTGAGTGGCCATGACGAAGTCGTGTCCTCGTGACGGCAGATTCAGCCCCGGCAGAGAGTGGAAAATCTCTCCGCCGCCGTTGTTGAGCAACAAGATGCGCACATTAGGACGGATGTGGCCATTCCACAGCGCATTCATGTCATAGAAAAAGCTCAAGTCACCGATGACGATATAGTTCATACCTATCGAAGCCGCAGCATAACCGATGGCTGTGGAGAGTGAGCCTTCGATGCCGTTTACGCCCCGATTGCAACACACGGTTATCCGGGGAGGGAGCGGCCATAGCTGTGCGTAGCGCACGGCTGAACTGTTGGCCAGGTGCAGGGTGATATCCGGGGTGTTATCCTGGCAGATGGTTTCAAACAGTTCTTTGATGGCCAGCATGGCAGAGTAGCCAAAATCCGGTGCCGGAAAGGCGAAGTTTTTCTCGTTCCACTTCATCACGAAGTCCGTCGTACTTTGGGTGATAGGCGGTGGGCACTGTGTCAAGTAGTTGAAAAAGACAGCCGGAGACATTTCAAACACAACTCTGAGTTGACCGAACAGGTCAGGTATGTCTCCTTCGGGACTGATGTGCCAATGGATGAGTGATGATTGGCGGCGTAGCCATTGCTTCAATCGTTTGGAAACAATATGACCACCATAGGTGATGACCAATTGTGGAGTAAGGGCTTCTATCTCTTCCGGGGTAGCTGCGTAGAGTATGGTGTCAAAGTGTTGCTTGGCATGGAGTTGGTGAAGGCTGTTGCACAGGTTCTCGCAGAGTAAGACCCATTCTGCCGGATGGTTGCTTGTCATGGGTATGTCCGTATTCCGTGCCTGTTGCCCACAGATGACAAGGCGGCGCGGACAAGCGGCGAATGTTTCGGCCAACAGCTGACTTGTAGCTTTGTCATTCAGATTGTCATAGCGGTGTATGACGCGTTCCTCAGGTAGCTCTCGTATGGGAAAGTCGAAAAACGGTTCAGAGATGGGCACATTGATGTGCACCGGCCCCTTCACGCGGTGGTCGAGCTCCAGCAGGGCTTCATTGATGAGTCGGTTGCAGAACCAGGCTTCTTCTTTGCTTTTCACCTCGGGCAGGTTCACAGCACGGCGCACCAGTGTGCCGAACACATCGGGTTGGGGGAGTGTTTGGCCGTCCATCTGGCCTATCCAGGCTGCGGGTCGGTCGGCAGAGATGACCAGTAGGGGCACTTGTTGGTAGTAGGCTTCAGCTACGGCGGGGTACAGGTTGAGCACTGCCGACCCAGATGTGCAGCACACGGCTGCCGGCTCACCACTTTCCAAAGCCAGCCCCAGGGCGAAAAAGCCAGCACTGCGTTCATCGGTCACTGCATAGCAGTCGAAGTCAGTGCATGCCGTGAATGTCTGTGTCAGCGGTATATTTCGGCTGCCCGGCGCGATGACTATCCGCCGGATGCCGTGGGCACGCAGGAGTGCGGCCAGTTGGAGGACGTTTCTCTTGTCTGTGTACATTAGCGTAAGAGTCGTTGGATGGTTTCGAGTTTGTGTAAGGTTTCTTCCCATTCGGTCTCTACTGTCGATGAGGCCAGGATGCCTCCTCCGGCATAGAGCACGGCCTTCCTTTCGTCTGCCAACTCCATGCAGCGCAGGTTGACATATAGTTGCGTGTCGCCTTCCGGGTCGGTCCAGCCTATGAAACCGGCATAGTAACGTCGGTCAAGGGCTTCGTGTTCGTGAATGAAGCGGTAGGCTTCTGCTTTGGGCAGTCCGCACACGGCCGGTGTCGGGTGGAGGTCGGCCAGCAGACAGCCCAGGTAATGGGTGTCTGGCAGAGGAAAGCGAAAATCTGTCTTCAGATGCACCACTTCGCCAGCACGGGCTGTGTAGGGGCCTTCTTCGCTGAGTGTGAGACTGTGAGAGTTTAGGCAGGTACGGATGTAGTCGCTCACGTAGGCCTGTTCCCGGAAGTTTTTGTCGTCCCAACGGGTAGGCTCAACACCATTCACCACAGGCATTGTGCCGGCCAATGACATCGAATGTCCCTCGCCCTGTTCCACGGAAAGCAAGATTTCGGGTGTGCAACCCATCCATAGTCCGCTCAAGGGAGTGTAGCAGACATAGATAAGGACGCGTGGATAGCGTCGGCAGGCACGGGTGAATGTTTGTCCGATGGAGAAGTCTTCAGGCAGGCTGACGATGTGTCGGCGCGAAAGTACGAGTTTGCTCAGTGTACCGCTACGGAGTGCAGAGTGGAATCGGGCAAATGCTTTCTCATAGCGTGCGCGACTGTCGGGGCGGATGGTGACGGATGCTTTTGCGGAATGTATCGGCAGACTGTCGACCGGCAAGCGGAGGATGTTTTCTACCCCGTGAAGTACCACGTCCGGGCGGATGAGCAGCAACGGACATTCTTCCCCAAGGTGAAAAGGTGCCATGACGAAGCCTCGGCGACCGCTTATTTCCTGGATGCTTTGGAGGATGGACGGATGCATGTCATGCTGCAACACCAGGTGCAGCTCCTCCTGCCACGGCAGGCGGTAGAGGGCAAAGCATTGCCGTCGGGTCACGAGGCGGTCAATCAGACTGCTGAGTCGTTCGTCGGTGTTCATACGTGAAGGTTGGCTATAAAGTTGACCACGCGAATGCTCGACACTAGTTTGCCCGTCTGTTCCGACGTGATGTCCACCTGCCAGATGTGTGTGGAACGACCTAGATGCACCGGTGTTGCAATGCCCACCACCGTGTCACCCATGTGGGCCACGGAGATATGGTTGGCACTTACTTGTATGCCGAAAGCAGCCGTGTGTGATTTCAGGATGGCGTATGACCCATATCCGGCCAGTGTCTCAGCCAGAGCCAGTGATGCTCCACCGTTGAGGATGCCCGGCGGACGGCTCGTGTGCCGGTCGACGGGCATCGTGCCTTTCACCGTATCATCGTCTGTCGGACAGAGACGGATGCCCAGCACTCCAATCATGGAGTCCTGCATCTCGTCTTGCAGGCGGTCTATGTCTTCTTGTGTGTACATAAGTCAAATTTTTGATGCGCAAAGTTACCGTTTTCTCCCAACAAGCGGATGTGTTTCTTTTGGGAATGTTGATGCAGAGTCTTTCGCAAAGATTGCAGTCTCACTTACAAAACACCGGTATGCTTCCTATCGTAGACAGGAAGGGCTGCGAATGGTTTTGATTATGGTGTTGACATTTGCAAACGGTCAAGTCTCCGAAAGGAGTGCGAAAGTAATAAAAAATAGAGAGGACACATGCTGATGCCGGTTGTTCTTGTAGGGAGACCCTGAAGAAAATAGGGATGAGCATGAGGCGGGAATAGTTAAAAACCTTACCTTTGTCAGAAATTACTTACAAGATGAAGACAACAGCCTCTATACTTCTGACCTTTCTGCTTCTTCTGGCAGCATGCAAGAATGGTGAGCGCATGTTCACACTCACGGGTCGGGTCAGCGGACTGACCGATGGAGAAGCCCTGGTCGTCATTCCGGATACGGCCTACGCCCGTATTGATACAATCAACATCCACGACGGACAGTTTACTTATGAGTTGAAAACCGACACCACCACACAGTTGCTATTGGTGTTTCCCGGCGGACGCGTATGTACGGTGTTTGCTGCTCCGCAGACCAAGACGGAACTTCGCGCCGACACGACCGACTGGAATGCTTATACCCTTGAAGGCGGCGCAGAGAATGATGCCTGGCAGATGTTCCGTGACTCCACTCGCTTGAAATCTCTTCCCGAACAGCGGGCGGCTGTGAAAGAATACATCCGAACCAACCCGTTCTCTCCCCTTGGCGCACACTTGCTGAATGTTTATTATGCCCAGACATCGAATCCTGACTATACAGGCATCGAGGAGAACATTAAGCTCATGAGCGGCAAGCTGCAGGACAATATGCTGGTGCAGGAACTTCAGCGCAATCTGGATGATGTTATCAAAGCCGACAGCGGCAAGTATATCTCTTCCTTCCGCATCAAGAACAAAGATGGCAAGTATGTCAATGCTTACCAATATGGCGGGAAATACCTGTTGGTCACCTTTTGGGCAAGCTGGCAGTCGGAAGGGTTGAAACTGCAGAAGGACATTCTTCGCTTGGCGAAAGAGAAGAAGAAAGAGAAAGTGGCTTTCATCAATGTGTCACTCGACACAGACCAACAAATCTGGAATGACCTCCAAAAGAACGATACGCTTCCCGACGAGCAGACATGCGACTTTGCCGGATGGAAGGGGACGGTGGTGAAACGCTTCGGTGTGACATCACTCCCGCAGATGGTGCTTCTCTCGCCGCAGCGGAAAGTGCTTTTGCGCTCATCCCGACTTGACGAAGTGAGCACGCAGCTCGATTCACTGCTCAGGAACGACAAGGAGGAGGAAAAATCAAAAAGAAAATAAACATGTTAGTCAAACTCTTTGCTGCGGCTGTCCAAGGCATCGACGCCACACTGATAACCATTGAGGTGAACAGTTCACGCGGCATCAACTTCAGCATCGTTGGCTTGCCCGACAATGCCGTGAAAGAAAGTCATGAGCGCATCATGACGGCCTTGCAAGTCAACGGATATCAATTCACTGCCCGACGCATCATTATCAACATGGCTCCGGCCGACATCCGCAAGGAGGGTTCGGCCTACGACCTGCCGCTCGCCATCGGCGTGCTGGCTTCGGTTGGCATCGTGCAGAAAGACCGTCTGTCTCGTTTCATGTTCATGGGAGAGCTCAGTCTGGACGGCAGTCTGCGTCCCATCAAAGGAGCCCTTCCCATTGCCATCAAAGCTCGTGAGTTGGGATTTGAAGGCATCATTGTTCCCAAGCAGAATGCCCGTGAGGCAGCGGTGGTCAACCGTTTGCAGGTCTATGGAGTGGAGACGTTGCGCGAGGTCGTGAACTTTTTAAATGGAGAGACGACACTCGAGCCTACCGTGGTCAACACACGTGAAGAGTTTTATCGCGAACAGACTGATTTTGATCTTGATTTTGCCGATGTGAAAGGGCAGGAGAATGTGAAGCGTGCCCTCGAGGTGGCTGCGGCTGGCGGACACAATCTCATCATGATTGGTGCGCCGGGAAGTGGCAAGTCCATGATGGCCAAGCGACTGCCATCCATCCTTCCGCCACTGTCGCTGGCGGAGAGCCTGGAGACAACCAAGATTCACTCCGTTGCCGGGAAGTTGGGCAGCCGCACAGCGCTCATCGCCCGCAGGCCGTTTCGCTCACCCCATCACTCCATTTCGGCTGTTGCGCTCATTGGTGGCGGACAAAACCCGCAACCGGGAGAAATCAGCTTGGCGCACAATGGCGTGCTCTTTGCCGACGAGCTGCCGGAGTTCAACCGCAACGTGCTTGAAGTGATGCGCCAGCCGCTGGAAGACCGTAAGATTACCATCTCCCGTGCCCGTTACAGCGTGGAGTTTCCCTGCAATTTTATGTTTGTTGCTTCGATGAATCCTTGTCCTTGTGGATATTACAATCATCCCACCCGCAAATGTGTCTGTACGCCCACTCAGGTTGCGCGTTATCTGAACCGCATCTCCGGCCCCCTGCTCGACCGCATTGACATTCAGATAGAAATCACACCTGTTGCTTTTGAAGAGATGAGTGACACACGCCGGGGTGAGAATAGCGCCGCCATTCGTGAGCGTGTGGTGCGGGCCCGTCAAATACAGTCAGAGCGCTATCGTGGCTGTACGGGCATCCATTGCAATGCGCAGATGACTTCCTCCCTCCTTTCTGAATATGCTCAACCCGATGCTGCAAGCCTTGCTTTGTTGAAGCAGGCCATGACGCGGCTGGATCTCTCTGCACGTGCCTATGACCGCATCTTGAAGGTGTCGCGCACGATAGCCGACTTGGATGGGAGCCCGACGATTCAAGCCATGCACATCTCGGAGGCCATCGGATACAGAAGCCTGGACCGCGGTGCCTGGGGTGCTGACTGATGGAATGTACGTGTGACTATCCCAGCACGATGCTCTGCACCTCGACGGGACAATCAAGGAAGATGGCTGCCGATTCGCGAAATTTCTCGACCGACTCCGTCGTGTAAAAGTGGCAGCGGCCGTGCTTCAAGCAGCGGGCATCCATATCCGGGTGGCGCAGCAAATAATTCTCCAAACTGCGTGCGACGTAGTCTCCCTGAGGGACAATGGTGACGTGCTTTGGCGTGTATTTCAGAATTTTGTTGTAGAGAAGTGGGTAGTGCGTGCATCCAAGGATAACGGTATCGATTAGCGGGTCTTTGGCTAACAGACGTTCGATGTGCTGACGTACGAAATAGTCTGCACCGGGCTTGTCGAACTCATTGTTTTCCACCAGCGGCACCCACAGCGGACAGGCCTCGCCCGTGACGGTAATGTCCGGGTGCAGTTTCTGTATTTCCAAAATATAAGATTCCGATTTGATGGTTCCTGCCGTAGCCAGCACGCCCACATGGCGTGTGTGAGTCAGCGCACCGATGCATTCGGCTGTCGGGCGGATGACTCCCAGCACGCGGCGTGAAGAGTCAATGTGCGGCAAGTCATTTTGCTGGATGCTGCGCAGAGCCTTGGCCGATGCCGTGTTGCAGGCAAGGATGACCAGATGGCATCCCATCTCGAAAAGGCGCTTTACGGCCTGCAAGGTAAACTCATAGACAATCTTGAAGGAGCGCGTCCCGTAAGGTGTGCGGGCATTGTCTCCCAGATAGATGTAGTCGTATGCAGGCAAGAGAGCCCGGATACGGTTCAGTATGGTTAGTCCTCCGTAGCCGGAGTCAAACACTCCGATGGGGCCCGGTTGTGTGGAAAGGGAAGAGGAGGACATTATTGTACATTGCTGTTTGGTGTCGTGGTTGCGTCTGATGCGGAGTCAGTTGCAGGCTGCTGGATGCCCAACTCCACCTTAACGTCATTCGTGATGTCCATGCCCGTTGATGGATTGATGAAAAGATAGGTTTTTTCCTCCGTGTTTACCACATAGTCCAAATTGTATTTCATGGCCACGCGTGAGATGGCATCGTCTAATTCAGATGTGAGTGGTTCAAGCATCTTGTCGCGGGCTGTTTCCAGTGTGCTCCGGATTTCGTCTTTGAACGCAATGCTTTTCTCCATGAGTTCCTGTAACTCTTTGTGGCGTTTTACCAAGATGTTTTGCGGAAAGTCTTTCTGTTCTTGCAGAAACTCGGCATACTTGCGGGTAAATTCTTCTTCCGAGCGTTGAATCTCGGCGTCATATTGTCTTTGAAGTCTGGCCAGGTGAGCCTGGGCTTCGGCATATTGAGGGGTGGCTTTCAGCATTTCTGCATAGTTCAGATAACCAAATTTAGGTTGGTTCAGGGTTTGGGCCGCCAATGCGGCAGGCAGTGCACAGAGCAAGAGTATTAATAGACGTTTTAACATGACGAGAAATGGTTTTGTTATTTGAGTCACACTTGTTTGTTTGCGTTTATCACAAGTGCAAAGTTACTCCCTCTCGTGTGAATAAACAAAGAAAGCACAAAGTTTATCAAAGACACAAGTCGCCTTTGATAAACCTTTGGCTTGTCCAAACAGTGGGTCGGGAATGATTTTGTCCGTGTTTTTCACAGGATGTAAACTTCTTCCGCCCTTGGTTCTTTTTATGTGGTTGGGAGATGTTGTGACATTTTATTTGTCTTCCGAATCATGTGGCTGATGGCATCATGAGACTTTGATAATTAACACATTGCACGCTTGTCATATTAGTTTTGGAGTGTGTCGCATGTTACCTTCCTTTCGGCGTTAGCCCGGAAAGGAAGGCGGACAAGCACCGAAAGGAATCCCGGAAAGTCCGGAAAGGAGGGCTGATGAGCATGTCTTTCTCGTTGCGTGTACTGGCAGGTTGCGTTGCCTATGAATATGGATTACTTTGTTGGGGAAATTAACTCTTGTTAATCGTCGTCGCCGAGCCGTTGTCAGAGTAGGACGAAAAAAATCGCCGTTACGATGGGAGTCATCATAACGGCGATTGGGATTGTTGTTGTTTTAAGGAAGCAATTATTTCAAACCTAGTTTGGCTTTAACTTGTGCACTGACATCTGTGCTCATGCTTTCGTTGATAAAGGGGATGCCGGCTGTCTGGTCAAAGATGTAGATGAATCCTCCGGCCTGTCCAACTTCCTGGATGGCTGTTTCAATTTTCCTGTTGATTTCAGCCATTTTGTCCTGCGAAGCCTTCTGCATGTTCTGATTGCTCTCCTGTGCATATTGCTGCAGGCGTGTATAGAGGTCTTGGAGTTCCGATTCTCTTCTTTGACGAATGTTTTGAGGCAATGAATCTTTTTGCTTGTCATACTCCTCTCCCTTGCGAGTGAGTTCGTCTTGCATGATTTTCATTTCGCCTTCATATTGCTGTTGTAACTCCTGAAGCTCGTTTTGCGCTTTGGTATACTCCGGCATAGCCTGTATGATAGGTATAGGATTGATGTGACCGAATTTCTGTGCAAATGCACACATGGGGATGACAAAGATTGCCATTAAAATGATTCTTTTCAACATAGTTTTGTTATTTAGGTTTTTTAAGTTATTTATGAGTTAACGCCGCAAAGTTATATATTTAATTGGAATAACCTAATCTTGACAGCACTTCATTGCTGATATCTATTGCCGGAGAGGCAAAAATGATGGATGTATCGGATGCTCGGTCGAGCACGAGAGAGTATCCACGCTGCAAGGAGATGGCTTTGACCGCCTCATAGATGTCGTCGTTGATGGGTTGCATCAGTTGCTGCTGTTGCTGGTTCAAGATGCCTTGCGGTCCGAAATATTGCTGACGGAGTTCAGCTGCTTCTTTTTCCTTGGCGACGATGGCATTCTCGCGTTCGGTGCGTTGGGCTGCAGTCAGCTTCTCTGCTTCTTTTTGATAGTTCTCATAGAGTGTTTTGGCTTCCCGTCCAAGGGCTTCCACCTCATCCTGGTATTTTTTCGAGTCGGCATCCAGCTGTGTTACAGCCTGCTCGTATGCGGGGATGTATTGCAGGATGTATTCCATATCAATTAAGGCAAACTTTTGTGCCTGGCTGCTCAGTGTCATCAAGCTGCCCACAATGAGTAAGAGTACAGACTTTTTCATAAGGTTTACATGTTTTGAGGTTATGAGACTTGTGAAAGTTTGAGCCTGTCCGTTTTTCAGTGCCTGAGCCTTTCTTGCCGTTAAAGAGACCGGGCTGTGGAAAACTCGCAAACTCAAACTTTCACCGTTAGAATTCTTGTCCGATGATAAAGTGGAACTGGCTTCCTCCGTAGCTGCTGCTGCCATACACTTTGTCAAAACCATAGCCCCAGTCAACACCCATCAGGCCGATCATCGGCAGGTAGATGCGGACACCCACACCGGCTGAACGCTTCATGCTGAAAGGATTGAAACTCTTCACGTCTGTCCAAGCATTACCACCTTCGGCAAATGCCAGGGCATAAATTTGTGTGGAGGTTTCGAGCATTATCGGATAACGCAGTTCGAGTGTCATGCGGGAGTAGGCATAGCCTTCGTATCCGTAAGGAGTCAATGAGCCGTTTTCATAACCGCGAAGGCCGATGGTCTCTGTGGCGTAGGTGCTGGAGTAGCCCGTCATACCGTCTCCACCCACATAGAAGGTTTCAAACGGAGACTTTTTGTACTTGTTATAGTGTCCGAGCAAACCGAATTCCACACGCGTCATCAGCACCGGACATTTCGTCTTACTGCTCAAAGCGGTGAAAGTGCGTGCTTTGAATTTCCACTTGTGATATTCCACCCACTTGTACTTCTTTTGCATATCCTCTTGATAGGTCTCCGAACTGGTCGAGGTGGCCAGTGACTTGTAGTCTATGTTATCAAACAAAGAGTAAGGCGGTGTGAAGTTCACAGAGAAGGTAAATTCCGAACCACGGCGCGGGAAGATCGGGTTGTCGATAGAGCTGCGCGATAGGGTCAGTCCAAAGTTAATGTTGTTACATTTACCGTTGGATATCAAGAAATATTGCCAGTCTTTCAACACATAGCGTTGGTAAGTGAGTTCGGCCGTTAGCACGAAGTAGTCATCCGGCCACTTCAGACGTTTACCCCAGCCGACCGACACACCGTAGAGTTGTACGGATTCGTCTGGGTCATAGTAAGACTCATAGCCGTAGTAAGCCGAGTTGTAAGAACCATAGCCGTAATAGTAGCTAAGGTAGTTGTTATAGTAATTCGTGTAGTAAGTGTCGCTCACGTCAGTCTGGCGAGAGTAGAAGGCAGTGACGGAGAGCTGATTCGGACGTTTGCCGCCAAACCAAGGGTCAAAGAGTGACAAACTATAGGCTTGATAGTATTGTCCGTTGGTCTGGCCGCTGACAGTCAGTGTCTGGCCTTCGCCTTGCGGAAGGAATCCACGCTTGTTTTCATTTTTAGAGAACAAGTTGCCTATAGAGAAATTAGTAAACTTCAGGCTCAACTTGCCAATGATGCCGGTTTGTCCCCATCCGGCAGAGAACTCAATTTGGTCGTTGGCTTTGGATTCGAGGACGTAGTTGATGTCCACTGTTCCATTTTCATAGTCCGGTTCCACTTTCGGGTCAATGGTTTCCGGGTTGAAGTGTCCCATCTGTGCCAACTCGCGGTAGGAACGTTCAAGATTATCTTTGCTGAACAAGTCGCCCGGTCGTGTACGGAGCTCGCGGCGTACAACATTTTCATACAGTCGGTCGTTACCAGTAATACGGACTCTGTTGATAGTTGCCTGAGGACCTTCCATGATGCGCATTTCCAAATCAATAGAGTCATTGTCGACGTTCACTTCCACGGGGTCGAGCTGGAAGAAAACGTAGCCGTTGTTATAGTAAAGGTTACCGATGGCATCTTCATCGGTTTGAGTACGTTCAGACAATAATTTCTGGTTGTAGACATCGCCTTTCTTCATGCCCAAGAGGGTGTTCAATATCTCTGTGGGATAGACGGTGTTGCCCACCCAATTGATGTTTCGCAGGTAGTATTTCTGGCCTTCGTCGATTTTGATGTGGATGTCCACGGTGCGGTCATCATAGTTGCTTACACTATCCCATAGGATAATGGCGTCACGATAACCCAATTCGTTATATTTAGCAATAACGTTTTCTTTGTCTGCCTCATAGTTGTCTTCAATGAACTTCTTGGTCTTAAACAGATTGATGAATTTGCCTTTTTCATTGGTCTTCTTCATTGTCTGCTTAATTTTTTTCTCACTCAAAGCCACATTGCCTTCGATGGTGATCTCATGTATTTTGACCTTTTCTTTCTTGTCAATATCGACATCTATAATGACTTGATTTGTTTTATTCGGGTCATCGTGCTGGTTAATGACTATTTCGGCATTTTTGAAACCTTTGTCGTCGAAATATCGCTTAGCCAGGAGCTTGGCGCGGTCGATGATGTTGGGTGTTACCTGTCCTCCTCTCATCATGCCCAAGCTCGACTCCAAATCCTCACGTTCGGACTTCTTTATACCATGATAGACAATGTCGGAGATACGTGGACGTTGCACCAGTGCAATGTTCAGGTAGATTTTGTTTCCCACGACGCTGTCTGCTTCAATCTTCGCTTGTGAGAATAGTCCGTGCCGCCAATAGCGTTTCACTGCTTGTGTAACTTCGTCACCCGGTACGGTAATAGTCTGTCCTACAGACAATCCAGACAATCCAATCAGTACATAGTCTTCATAACCTTCACCTCCGGTCACGCGGATTCCGCCGATTTCATATTTCTGTGGAGTGCCAGAGTAGAGAATCAAAGGCTTATCCGTCTTATCTTGGTTCGTTTCCTGCGCACTTATTTGTGCTGGAGTCAGACACAAGGCAGACAGAAACAACGCACTGAATGTCGTTTTAAAAACTGAATTATGAACTGAGTATCTTTTCATCGTTGCTTGTTAATCGTTATTCGTGGAGCATTTGTTCGCTGGTTTTTCCGAACCGGCGCTCTCTTTGCTGGTATTCGTAAATGGCTTTGTAAAACTCTTCCTCGTCGAAATCAGGCCAATACGTATCACAAAAATACAATTCGGAGTAGGCGCATTGCCACAACAAGTAGTTACTTAATCGTAGTTCTCCTCCTGTGCGGATAAGCAAGTCCGGGTCGGGCATGAAGTTGGTCGTCAGGTGACGGGAGATGAGGCTTTCGTCAATACTGTCAACTGACAAGGTCCCGTCCTTAATTTCTGCGGCTATATGTTTTACAGCCTGGGCAATCTCCCACTTTGAAGAATAGCTTAGTGCTATCACCATTGTCATTCGTGTGTTGGCGGAAGTGTGTTGCATGCATTGTTCCAGCCGTGTACGTACGGCTTCGGGCAAACGTTCCATGTCTCCGATTACCCGAAAAGCAATGTTGTTTTTTGTGAAGATTTCCTCTTCGATGGATTCAAGCAGCAGCGTCATCAAAGCAGCAACTTCTTCAGTCGGTCGGTTCCAATTCTCTGTAGAGAAAGTGTAGAGAGTTAGATATTTCACTCCTGCCTCTGCAGCAATCTTTGTGATATTGCGCACTGTTTCAACACCGGCTTTGTGCCCGTAGCTACGGTGTTGGTTGCGTAGCTTTGCCCATCGTCCGTTGCCATCCATAATGATGGCTACGTGCGTCGGAACTCTGCTTTTGTCTATTTGTTCTTTATATGACATGTTACCTTCGTTTCGGTTTTGAAGTATGTACTAAAAGCCCAAGCGGTTTACCCTTCCTCTCCACACTTCTGTTATTCCTTGAGTCTCTTCTGAGGGAGTCCAGAATACCCAAATGAAGTCATCTTCATCCACTAAACAAGAGAATGCGGCTGTACGGTTTTGGAAATCTGTGGGCAACGTCACTTCCTCCGTTTTCGCGGGCCAGCTGATACCTCCGTCCACTGATTCATAGAGGTATTGGAATGGTATGAAATCCGTCGGACGAGTTTGGTCTTCCGGGATGTCATAATCTCCGCCGAGAGCATAGAGTTTATCATCATAATAAAAGGATACCAGTCCTTTCAGCTTGGGACAGCCTAAGGTGTTGTTTGTAGCTAGTGGATAGTGTGTCCATGTTGTTTCATTGGAGAGCTTTACCCAAACCACCGCAGTCGTGTCATTCTCTAAAGTAGATTCACGAGTGCCTACGAGCACCACCCGTTCGATACCTCGGTTTGCATTCGTTATCGAGGTCGAGTAGGAAAGGTTTTGCACCGGGAAGTATTCATTGGCACTGCCTGCGGACTCCACTGTCTCGTCGTAGACAGAGAGAGATAGCAACTCTGTACCGGACAAGACATATAGTTCTCCCTTCATGGAGGAAGCGGCAAACAGCTTGTCAAATGTTTGTGTGAAGCCTGTTTGCGTCCATGTCATTCCGTCATCTGATGTGTAGAGTTGGTTGTCTGCCAAAATATAGAGTTTGTCGTCCAAAACCAAGGCTGAAGTATAGTCCACGTCGCCAGAGATTGACAGCGGCTCTAGTTCTGACCAGCTAAGGCCATCGGTCGAATAAGTCATTTCCACAGTTTCGTCATCTGTCTGGGAGAAGATGAACATCTTACCCAAACCATACACGGCTTTGTGGCGTGCATTGGCCGGCAGATACAAATTCGAACTGCTCATTAAGCTCCATTGCAGTGAGTCGGGGTCTTGTTTGTGTACGTTTACCCTCACGTCATATTGGCGAATGGAACCATCCAGTGCATAGGCCTTGAACGTGACTGGATTGGTGAAGTCTATGGAGTCAGACTCGCTCCAGATGGTGTCTTGTCCGTTCTTGACGTAGGTCACGGCATAGCCGTAAGAAAGGGTAATCGACGTTGCCACTTTCGTTACGTCAGTATTTAGTGGCAAAGAGTCTTTGTTATAGATAAGATTGTTTTGCTGGTCGATGGTGAAGCTATATTCGGAGGCTGCAATCGTGTATGATATGGTGGAGTCGTTGCCTTCCTCTGTCTGCACAGTGTCGGTCATTGTGATGTCACCAATGGAGAATGCGGAGATTGCTACATCCGACGTTATATCATATTTTAGGTCATCGCCTAGGCATGATGCGAATGCGAACGATATGGCCAACATGCCTATTAATACATATAAAGAGTTTTTTCTCATTGCACTGATAGTTAATTACAAGCTGCAAAAATAGAAACAATTTCGGCTATTGGAATAGCAAGATGCATGGTTTTATATGAAATTATAGATAAAACTTCCTAATTTGCATGAAAGCCAGAGTCTTTTGCTGTCTGCCAACAGGCTAACCGATAGAAATGCAGATAGTCTGAACCAAAGCGGTTTTCTGTTTGAAAACAGGCATTTGACGGCATTGTAGGGGCAGGAACACCGTCTTCAAGTCGAAGGGGTACACGCTCCACAAACACTTCGTCCCATAGCCTGGCATCAATAAAGCTTTGTAACAAGTGGCTACCGCCTTCCACCAGCAGGGATTGAATGTTTCGTTCATGCAGGCAGGTCATGATTTGAGGCAGCAGGTCTTGGGAGAAATCTAAACGAACATGGTCCACACCGGAGTGTTGCGAGGTCAAGTTCTTTTCGGTGAAGACGATGGTGGAAGTGGAGCCGTCGAACAAGTGCAGGCCAAAGGGCAACGTCAGTGAGCGGTCGATGACCAACCGCAAAGGATTGTCGCCGCACCAGCTACGTGCGGTCAGGCTTGGATTGTCAAGCAAGGCGGTGCGTCGCCCCACGAGGATGGCCTTGCATTCTGCACGGTGCTTGTGTGCCAGCATCTGAGTCTCGGGCGAGGACAGCATCACGGGGTGTCCCCCTTCACGGACTTTGTCAATGAATCCGTCGGCCGACTGTGCCCATTTTAACACCACGTAAGGGCGCCGTTCACTGTGGAAGGTGATAAAGCGGCGGTTCAGATTGCGGCATTCGTTTTCAAGTACGCCCACGGTGACTTCGATGCCGGCATCGCGTAATTTCCGGATGCCTTGTCCTGACACACGGGCAAAAGGGTCAATGCAGCCCACGACGACGCGGGGAATCTGCTTCTCGATGATGAGGTCGGCACAAGGAGGCGTCTTGCCGTAGTGCGAGCAAGGTTCCAGACTGACGTAGATGGTGGAGCGCTTCAGCAGTTCGGGCTCACGTACCGAACGGATGGCATTTACCTCGGCATGTGCCTGACCGCAACGGCGGTGATAGCCTTCGCCGATGATTCGACCGTCACACACGATGACCGCTCCCACCATCGGGTTGGGAGGAGCACCTGCAGCACCGTTGTGTGCCAACTGGATGCAACGGCGCATGTAATTCTCATCTTCTTCTTTCCTGTTCATATTAGTTGAAGAGCTTTCCAGGGCGAACTTGCTAAAATTCACTCCCGGGTTCTTGTATTCTTGCTAATCTTTTTACTTTTGCAGACATTATGAAACAAGCCATCTCTTATTTCCGCCAGCATTTGCAGGACGTCTATCCTCCTGAAGAAGTCCGGGCCATCCTTTACTTGTTGCTGGAAAAACTGTTCCATTTGACTACATTTGATGTTTGTATGGGCAAATATAGGACATTGTCGACAGAGGAGCGTCGGGAATGGGAAAAGATTACGGAACGTTTGCAGAAAGGCGAGCCCGTGCAATATATTTTAGGTGAAACTGATTTCTGTGGACGGACGTTTCGCTTGACGCCAGACACGCTCATCCCGCGTCCGGAGACGGCTGAACTGGTGCATTGGATTCTTGACGATGCCTCTCTTCGGGGCGGAATCTCTTCCGTGCTCGACATCGGCACGGGCAGCGGATGCATTGCCATTTCGCTGGCAGCGGAGTTTCCTCTGGCCACCGTCGAAGGGTGGGACATTTCCGAAGGGGCTTTGCTGACAGCACGTGACAACAGCCGTTTGCTGGGCATCCCGGTCACCTTCCGCAAGCAAGATGTGCTGTCGACAGACTTGCCCGATGTGTGCTTTGACATCATCGTGAGCAATCCTCCCTATGTGACCGAGGCGGAGAAAGCCGGCATGGAGCGCAACGTCCTGGAGTGGGAGCCTCACACCGCGCTGTTTGTCCCTGACGATGACCCTCTGCGTTTCTATCATGCCATTGCACGTTTTGCCCGGCAAGCGCTCTCTCCCGGCGGAACACTCTATTTTGAAATCAACCGTGCCTATGGGGCGGCGGTCGTCCGCCTGCTGGAGGGAATGGGATATGTGGAAGTGGAACTCCGTAAAGACCTGTCTGGTAACGACCGCATGATAAAAGCCATCTCATTATGAAAGAACTCACAGAACATGAAGCTCTCTGCAAGGCGGCAGCCTACTGCTCCGCAGCAGAACACTGCCTGTCGGAAGTGGCGTCGAAACTCGAAGCCTGGGGCATCCCGGCAGACGGACAAGCCCGCATCCTGTCACGGCTTGTGCAGGAACACTATGTCGACGAGACCCGTTATGCCCGCTTTTATATCAACGACAAGTTTCGTTTCAACCGTTGGGGACGCAATAAGATAGTTCAAGGTTTGAAAACCAAGAAAATACCTGCTTCTGTCTATGCTGGAGAGCTGAAAGGCATTGACGAGGACGACTATCTGGACACGCTCCGCTCCTTGCTGGCCTCCAAACGCCGGGGAATAAAGGCCCGGAACGATTATGAACGTGACGGCAAGCTCATCCGCTTTGCCTTGGGGAGAGGCTATGAAATGGAAGCCATCCGCCGCTGTCTGCCTGCTGCCGATGAATTCATGGATTGAAGCCTTGCTCGACCTGGCATTTCCTCGCCTGTGCCTGATGTGCGGGAAGAGGCTTGCTTCTTGCGAACGCCACGTGTGTGCTTTCTGTCTGGGCAATCTGCCCCGTACGGATTTTCATCTGTTTCTCGATAATCCGTTTGAAAGACGCTTCAGGGGCGTTGTCCCCGTCGAACGCACGGCCGCCCTTTTCTTTTATCAGAAGGGCAACCTCTCGTGTGAGATTATTCACCGGCTTAAATATGGAAATCAACCTGACATCGGCGTTTATTTCGGCGCTTTGCTGGCTCGTGAGGTGATGCCGTCGGGCTTCTTCCGTGGAATCGACTGGCTGATACCCGTTCCGCTTTCGCGGAAACGACTCCGAAGTCGCGGCTACAATCAGTCGGAGCGGATTGCTTGCGGCGTGTCGCAGGTTACGGGCATTCCCGTGTCGGAAACTCACTTGGTGAGGCTGTATGATAATCCCACCCAGACCCGCCGGAGTCGTCTGGAACGTTGGGCGAACACCGAGCACCTGTTTGGCGCCTGTCATCCCGAAGAACTGTCCGGCAAACATCTTCTGCTCATTGACGACGTGGTGACGACGGGTGCCACGCTTCGTGCCTGTGCCCAACCCTTGTGCACAGACACGGATGTGCGCATCAGCCTGCTTGCTCTGGGGTGTACGGAGGGGTAGGGATGTGTGCGATTTATAACGCTGATTATCAGCGGTGTTTCTGCTAATCTTATTTCGTTCGTGTCCGCCCTCTATTCCGCATTTGCTTACCCTCCTTTCCGTGCTCGGCTACCCTCTATTCGGCGCGTGCCCGCCTTCCTTTCCGCTCTCAGACCGTGTTAAAGGGCCTGTTTTTTTCTTTCCGGATGGTGTATGTCCGCAAATAAATGCTCTCAACATGTTCCGTGTGTTGAGGACTGTCTGTGTACCCTTAGGAACTACAGTTGCCGACGTTTAATTTAATGTAAAAAAGGAAAGGCAAACGGTTGTCATTCAAACGAGATAACTTATATTTGCAAACCACATCAGAAAACTTATTCAACCGATAACATCATTATGGAAACACTAGAAAAGCTTTTTGCCGAGAAATTGTTGAAGGTTAAGGCCATCAAGCTACAGCCTGCCAATCCTTTCACATGGGCTTCGGGCTGGAAATCGCCAATTTATTGCGATAACCGTAAGACCTTGTCTTATCCGTCGTTGCGTAATTTCGTGAAGATTGAAATCTCACGTCTCATTTTAGAGAAGTTTGGTCAAGTGGATGCCATTGCCGGCGTTGCCACCGGGGCCATTCCGCAAGGCGCATTGGTGGCTGACGAATTGAACCTTCCCTTTGTCTACGTCCGTTCAAAACCGAAAGATCACGGATTGGAAAACTTGATTGAAGGCGAATTGCGTCCGGACATGAAAGTGGTCGTAATCGAAGATTTGGTGTCGACGGGAGGCAGCAGCCTGAAAGCCGTGGAAGCTCTGCGGAAAAACGGTTGTGAGGTAATCGGCATGGTGGCTTCGTTCACTTATGGCTTTGATGTAGCCGTGAAGGCTTTCAAGGAAGCCAATGTGAAGTTGCTTACGCTGACTAACTATGAGGCTGTGCTGAACACGGCCTTGGAGACTGCTTACATCGCTGAGGAGGATGTGGAGGTGTTGAAGGCATGGCGTCAAGACCCGGCCAACTGGAATGTGAAGTAATGAAATCTCGACTGGACAAGAAATACACATCATGTTAATTTGTGAAGAAGAGTGCCCGGAAGTGTGTCGGTTTCACACACGGGCAGTCTTCTGTTCTGTATGTGCGGGGGTAATTCTTTAACCGTATATATACAACCTATTATAAAACTGTATGACTCAATTTGAAAGTGGAATCAAGATAATTCCTTACAGCCAAGAGCTGGTCTATAGCAAACTTTCTGACCTCAACAATCTGGAAGCCGTCAAGGAGCGCATTCCCATGGACAAAGTGCAAGACCTTCAGTTTGACGCTGACTCTGTGAGCTTTTCCGTGTCTCCCGTCGGCCGGCTGTCTCTGCACATCGTGAACCGCGAAGAACCGAAGTGCATCAAGTTTGAAGCTGCCAATTCGCCTCTTCCTTTTAATTTGTGGATTCAGCTGCTTCCTGTCACAGAAAGCGAGTGCAAGATGAAACTCACCATCAAAGCTGAAATCAATATGTTTCTCAAAGGCATGGTGTCAAAGCCGATGCAGGACGGGTTGGACAAATTGGCCGATATGCTGGCCATTATACCCTATGATAACTGATGCTCACTTAAACTTCATGTGTTATGAAACTTTGGGAGAAAAATTTTGAAATCAATAAGGAAATAGAGCGTTTCACTGTCGGTCGTGACCGTGAGTTGGACCTCTATCTGGCTAAGTATGATGTCATGGGCTCCATGGCTCATATCACCATGCTGGAAAGCATCGGTCTGCTGACGGCCGACGAACTGCGGATGCTTTTGGTTGCATTAAAAGATATTTATACCCAGGCCGAACGTGGTGAATTTGTCATTGAAGAAGGCATAGAAGACGTGCATTCGCAAGTGGAGCTGATGTTGACCCGTCGCTTGGGCGATGTGGGCAAGAAGATTCATAGCGGACGTTCGCGCAACGACCAGGTGTTGCTTGACTTGAAACTTTTCGCACGCGATCGCCTGAAAGGCATCGTACACTTGGTGGAACACCTCTTTCATACGCTGCAAACACAAAGCGAAACTTACAAGGATGTGCTCATGCCGGGATATACTCATTTGCAGATAGCCATGCCGTCGTCGTTTGGCCTGTGGTTTGGAGCCTATGCCGAGAGTCTGGTTGATGATATGATGTTCCTGCACGCAGCGTTCCGCATTTGCAATCGTAATCCGCTGGGCTCGGCAGCCGGTTACGGCTCTTCGTTCCCTCTTGACCGCACGATGACCACCCGTCTGTTGGGCTTTGAAGCGCTCAACTACAATGTGGTCTATGCTCAGATGGGGCGTGGCAAAATGGAACGCAACGTAGCCTTTGCTTTGGCTTGTGTGGCTGGTACGCTGTCCAAGTTGGCTTATGACGCCTGTCTGTTCAATAGCCAAAACTTCGGCTTTGTGAAGCTTCCCAACGAGTGTACCACTGGCTCCAGCATCATGCCTCATAAGAAAAATCCCGATGTGTTCGAGCTGATACGTGCCAAAAGTAATAAGCTCCAGGCTTTGCCTCAACAGATTATGATGATTATGAACAACCTGCCTTCGGGCTATTTTCGTGATTTGCAGATTATCAAAGAAGTATTTCTGCCTGCCTTTGACGAATTGGCAGACTGCCTGCAGATGGCTGATTACATCGTGGAGCGTATGGAAGTAAACCGGCATATTCTGGATGATGAGAAATACACTCCCATTTTCAGTGTGGAGAAGGTTAACAGGCTGGCAGCCTCGGGTGTGCCTTTCCGCGATGCTTACAAGCAGGTGGGACTGGAAATAGAGGCCGGTCGTTTCACCACCGACAAGCAAGTGCATCACACGCATGAGGGCAGCATCGGTAATTTGTGTACGGAAGAGATTGCCTTGCAAATGCAGTCGGTTCTCGATTTGTTCCATTTTGAAAAGATTGAGCAAGCCGAACGGACATTGCTTGATGTGAAAGCATAAGCAAGAGAGAGGTGGAGGGGCGTCTATTAATCGGTAGGAAGGCAATTCTGTTACAGAAAACAAGACTCCTTTTTTGCAGATTTCAAAAAATCCTATACCTTTGCAGCCATATTCAGAAAAAGGCTGGTATGTTTGCCGCCGATATGGTATGCTTTTTGCGGAAATAGCTCAGTTGGTAGAGCACAACCTTGCCAAGGTTGGGGTCGCGAGTTCGAGTCTCGTTTTCCGCTCTGAGGATGCTCGGATGGTGGAATCGGTAGACACGAGGGACTTAAAATCCCTTGGCCATTGC